>NZ_DASURI010000367.1:0-9110 GCF_036280135.1 Longimicrobium sp. | reverse complement strand
CGCTGCCACGCTGCAGTGACTCCGTTGGAAGTCTACACCCTCTCCCGCGCAGTTTGCGGGAGAGGGTGGGTGAGCTTTGCGAACCCGGGTGAGGGCCCAGGGATCTTGACCGCCATGCAGGAATCCAGCGTATTGGCTGAGTCCGTGTCATGCAGGAAGATCCCTTGGTCGCGCCCGTGGATCCGTGAGACAGGCAGGCCCACGCGAGCGCGCCTCGAGAAATCAAAACGCCTGACCCATGGAGGAGCGATGGACGAGGACGTGGAGGGGATGACGCGCGAGGAGCTCACCGCGGAGGTGCGGCGGCTGCGGCAGGGCATCCGCGCGCACCGCGACGGCACCGGCCACGAGCTGTGCTGGCACCACCCCGCGCTCTGGGCGCTGCTCCCCGAGCGCACCGATCCCGTGCCCGTTGTCCCCGAATGGCCGCAGTTCCTGCGCGGCTGCATCCGCTACCGCCAGTCGCTGGACGACCAGCTCCCCCACGCGCCGCGCTCGTCCGCCGAGTTCCAGGACGGCGCGTAGCGGGGGCGATCATCCGGAACCGATCCGCGTCAGCCGGCGGAGGCGTCGGGGACGGGAAGGCGCTCCATGCGGATGGCGTAGTCGTGAAAGCCCACGGAGCGCCAGAACTCCAGCCCGCCTCGGTTGCTGGCCAGCACGTCCAGCGTCACGCGCACCGTGGACGGGATGATGTCGCGGAACAGCACCCCGATGGCCCGGCGGCCCACGCCGCGGCCCCGGTGCTCGTGCAGCACGAAGAAGTGGCGGATGTACGCCGAGTCCTCGTCCACGCTCACCAGCGAGTACGCCACGGTGGCGCCGTCTTCCAGGAAGAGCACGGCTTGGTAGTCGCCCTCCGCGAGCCAGCGGCGCATCCGCGCCTCCAGCCGCTCCATCGACATCCCCCCGCCGTCCCATTCGTCCTCGATGAGCTGGCGGTTGATGTCGGCCAGGAACGGGGCGTCGTCTTCGGTCGCGAGGCGGTATTCCATCGGATTCGTCGGATTGATGGCGGGCGCGGAGGTGCGTGTGTCGCCCACAATCTACGGTCGGGGGGTGCGCGGGCGGGAGCAGCACGCTCGTTCGGGGGGATGCTGTTCCAACCTGACGCGGCGTCCCGGGGTAGTTTATCTTGCCGTGGTCACCCGTTTCCCGTCCGATCCCGCACCCGGACTGCATGGATCACGACCGCGCCGCCGAGCTCAGCGCGGCATCCGAACGCCTGCGCCGCACGAGCGGCGACCTGCTGGACCGCGCGCGCAACGCCGTGCGGGGCAGCCACGACGCGCTCACGTCCATTCGTGTCTCCCGCGAGCAGTGGGACGCGTGGAAGGCGCTGTGGATGGTCCTGCGCAAGGTGCCGCGGGCCCAGCGCACCCTGCGCGTCTGCGGCTTCTGCCAGCGGGTGCGCACCCCTGGCGGGGCGTGGGTGAGCGTTCCCGGCGGCGTGGTGTCGAACCTGGAATCCCGGTTCGACATGCTTCCCCTGAGCCACGGCATCTGTCCGCCGTGCGGCTACGAGCAGTACGGCGTGGAGCTCGGCGCCGAGGGCACCGGGGGATGAAGCCGCGCCTGTCACCCCGCCGCCGTCCCGCGTATCTTCTCCCCGACGGCTGATCCCGGCCGCTGCGACTCCCGCCCGATTCACCGACCCGATGCGCAGGCGCTTTCAGCAGGTGGACGTGTTCTCGCCCGTGCCGTTCCTGGGCAATCCCGTGGCCGTGGTGGTGGACGGCGAGGGATTGACGACGGAGGAGATGGCGCGGTTCTCCAGCTGGACCAACCTGTCCGAGACGACGTTCCTGCTGCCGCCCACGACGCCGGAGGCGGACTACCGCGTCCGCATCTTTGCCCTGGCGCGCGAGCTCCCGTTCGCGGGGCATCCCACGCTGGGCAGCTGCCACGCGTGGCTGGCTGCCGGCGGCGTGCCGCGGGACGCCGGGCGCATCGTGCAGGAGTGCGGCGCGGGGCGGGTTCCCATCCGCCGCACGGAGCACGGCCTGGCCTTCGCCGCGCCGCTGCTGCTGCGCACGGGGCCCGTGGACGAGGCGCTCGTGCGCACGCTGGCGGACGTGCTGGGCATCGCCCGGGGCGAGATCGTGGACGCGCGCTGGGCGGACAACGGGCCCGGCTGGGTGGCCGTGCTGCTGAAGGACGCGGACGCCGTGCTGGCCGTTGAGCCGGACTTTGGCCGGTGGACGGGCGCGGGGCCGCTGGACCTGGGCATCGCGGGACCGTATCCGCCCGGATCGGAGTGCGCGTGGGAGGTGCGCGCCGTCTTCAGCGACGACCAGGGCGCCATGCGCGAGGACCCCGTGACGGGCAGCCTGAACGCGTCGCTCGCGCAGTGGCTGCTGGAGAGCGGCCGTGCCACGGCGCCGTACGTGGCCAGCCAGGGCACGCGCCTGGACCGCCGCGGCCGCCCGCGCATCGACCGCGACGCGGACGGCACCGTGTGGGTAGGCGGGCCCACGCACACGTGCATCCAGGGCGAGGTGGAGCTGTAACGCCTTGCGCTTTGCCGCCGGCGGACGGAGCCGTACCTTTACGGTTCGGGCCAGGACCATCGGTCTTCCGCCGCGTCTTCTCCCGGTCGGTGCCGGTCCCTTGCCGGCCTTTTTCGATGCAGACGATGACGTTCCGAGCGATATTCTTTCTCCTGTCCGCCGTCCTGCTGGGCGCCTGCCGGGAGGTGACGACGGGCCGGCCGCCCGGCCCCGCCGCCCTGGAGGTGGTCTCGGGCAACAACCAGCAGGGCACGGCGGGCGGCGCGCTGGGCGAGATGCTCGTCGTGCGGGTGGTGGATGCGCAGGGCCGTCCCCTGGCCGGCCGCACCGTGAGCTTCGCGGCGGCGGGCGGCGGCACGGTCACGCCCGCCTCCGAGCAGACGGGCGACGAGGGGCAGGCGGGGGCCACGTGGGTGCTGGGTGCGTCCGTGGCGGACAGCCAGCGCGTGGAGGCGCGGGTGGGCGGCGGCGCCGGGACCGAGCTGACGGTCGTCTTTCGCGCGCGGTCGCGGCCGGGGTCCGTGGCGGCGCTCATGGCCGTGGGCGACACGTCGTTCACGGGCGTCTTGGGCGCGGACCTGCCCGCGCCCCTGCGCGTGCGGGTGACGGACGCGCTGGGGAACCCCGTCGCGGGCCACAACGTTGTCTGGCAGGTGCGGGCGGGGGGCGGCAGCCTGCCCCAGCCCACGCAGACGGACGCGGCCGGCGAGGCCACGGCCGCGTGGCGCCTGGGAGCGGAGGCCGGCGAGCCCCAGCGCGCCGAGGCGCGGTCCGGCGGCGCGACCGTCGGCTTCCGCGCCGCGGGTGTGCCGCCCGCGGACCTCGTGCTGGAGACGGAGGGCGACGGGCAGTCCGCGCCCGTGGGGAGCGCCTTTCCGGATGCCCTGCGGCTGCGGGCGCGGCTGGCGGACGGCCGGTCCGTGTCGGGGCTGCCGGTGGAGTGGAGCGGGGCGGGCCTGCGGGCGCCCGTGACGACGACGGACGGGCAGGGGCGGACGGAGAACGACTGGACGGCGACGGCGACGGGTGCGCTGACGGCGCGAGCCACGGTGCAGACGGCGGGCGGGCCGCGTACGGTGCAATGGACGGGGACGGGCACGGAGGCGCCGGCCCGGGAGCTGGCGTCCGTCGGCAACCTGCCGTCCACGCAGACGGCCGGCCGCCCCGTGCGCCCCGACGTGCGCGTGCGGGTGACGGAGGCCGGGCGCGCCGTGGGCGGCGTGACGGTGCGCTGGGTCGTGACGGCCGGCGGCGGCACCCTCTCGGCGGATTCGACGGTGACGGACGCGCAGGGCTTCGCCACGGTGGAGTGGACGATGGGCCCGCCGGGCCCGCAGGGACTGCGCGCGTCGGTGGAGGGCATCGCGGACGGTCTCACCTTCGGCATCATCGCCGAGGCCGCGCCGGGGCAGCCGTAATTCCCGCGGAGCGGCGGATCGACCGAAGGGAGAGCGGCCGATTCGGATGGCCGTGCACGGTGGCGGAACCCGCGCGAAACGCCCCCTCCGCTCGCTTAGGCTCGCACCTCCCCCAAAACTGCTGGGGGAGGTTGGAAGTGCTTGGTTTCTGCCGTGCGACGGCCGGTTGCGGACCGGATGGAACCAGCAGGATGACGGCGTCCCTTGGTAGTCAGGCTGCTTTCGGCGAGGGGACGGGATCCGAATTTTTTCGGGGAGGCATGATGTGATGCAGGCGCTGGGCGCGGAAATCCGCCGGTGCGCATCATCCACCCGATCGCGATCGGGAAAAGGTTGCCCGGGCTGGATGACGAGCATCGGGCTTGATGCTCGTCGCGCAGAACCGGGGGAATCGAGAAAGGGAGCAGGGCAGCGGAGTGCTTCGTCACGCGATGAAGTACTCTGCTGCCCCTGCTCCCTCTGCGTGAGAACGCAGTTGCTCCCAAGCCGCCGCCCGCCCGGAGAGCCTGGCTAGGCGGCAACGGCCTCCGCGCCGGCGGCCATGGCGTCCAGCGCATCCCAGTCGTACCGCTCCAGCGCCGCCTCCGCACGGAGCGCCTCGAGGTCGCGGCCCAACGTGGCCACGGCGAGCACCCGCTCCGCGCCGTCCGCGCCGCGCCCGCGAAACGCCAGGGTGGCCGCGCCGGACTCCAGGTCGCCGGCGACGTCAATGCGGTCCCAGCGCTCCGCGTGGCCCACGTAGCGCAGCGTGGTGTCGTAGTGCGCGCTCCAGAAGAAGGGCACGTCGTCGAACGGCCGGCGCTCGCCCAGCATGTTCAGCGCGGCCGTCTGCCCCTGGCGCTGGGCCACCGTCCAGTGCTCCGAGCGGATGCGCCGCCCCGTGCGCGGATCCGGCCACGCCACCAGGTCGCCGGCGGCGAAGATCCCGGGGACGCTCGTCTCCAGGTGCTCGTCCACGGCCACGGCGCCGTTCTCCAGCGCGAGCCCCGCCCACGAGGCCAGCCCCACACCCGGCCGCACGCCGATCCCCACCACCACCAGCCGGGCCGCCAGACGCGCGCCGCCCCGCAGGGTGACGTGCTCCGGCGAGATGGCGGCCACGTTCTCCTCCAGGTGAAAGACCACGCCGTTGCGCTCGTGCAGCGCCTGGATGAACGCGGCGGCCCGCGGGCCCAGCACCTGTCCCATGGGGTGCCGGTGCTGCGACACCACGTGCACCTCCAGCCCGCGGGCCCGGAGCGCGGCGGCCGTTTCCAGCCCGATGAAGCTGGCGCCTACGACGACGGCCGTGCGCGCCGCGCCCGCGCCGGCGATCACGGCGCGCGCGTCGGCGAGCGTGTGGAGGTAGTGCACGTGCGCCATCCCCCGCGTGGGGATGGGAAGCCGCACGGGGTCGGCGCCGGTGGCCAGCAGCAGCCGGTCGTAGCGGTACGCCCCGCCGGAGAGCGTGCGCACCTCGCGGGCGGCCGGATCGATCTTCGTGGCGCGCGCGCCCAGCACCAGGTCGATGCCCTGCTCGGCGAACCAGGCGTCGGGCCACAGGGGCATCCAGGCCTCGGGCGCGGTGCCGGCCAGGTAGTCCTTGGACACGTTGGGCCGGTCGTACGGCGGCGACGGCTCGGCGCCGATCATCGTCAGCCGCCCGGCGTAGCCCGCGCGCCGCAGCCGCTCCGCCGCGGCGGACCCGGCGGCGCCCGCGCCCACGATGACGATGGACTCCGGCGCGTCCGCCCGGGCCGCGCGGCGCGGCTCCACCGTCTTCGCCTCCGGCGTCCGCGGGCGGGTGACGAAGATCGTCCCGTCGCGCTCCTCCACCTCCCAGCAGGGGAGAGGCCGCAGGGCCGGCGCGCGCACGGCGTCGCCCGTGCGCGGATCGAACGCCGCGTGGTGCGCGGGACAGCGGATCGTCCCCTCCGCCAGCAGCCCGTCCGCCAGCGACACGCCGTAGTGCGTGCACGCCGCGCCCACGGCGTACAGGGCGCCGCCCGTGCGCAGCAGCAGGACGGCCTGCCCGTCCGCGTGCCCCAGCAGCATCTCGCCCTCGTCCACCTGCGCCGCGGGCACGCCCTGGCGCAGGTCCGGCCCCGTCAGCTCCCCCTCGTGTCCTTCCATCGCCTTCTCTCCCGGCAGGGTGTTCAGCGGACCACCAGGACCGCGTGCATGGTGGGGTGGTAGGCGCAGTCGTAGCGGTACGTCCCCGGCGCGCCGGCCACGATGCGCCCCTCCCCGGCCGCGCCGATCTCCCCCGTGTCCCACGCGCCCGCGGCCCGCGCCGTGTGCGGGACCACGTCGGCGTTGGTCCACACCACCGTGTTGCCCGGCGCGGCGGTGACGGTGTCGGGCAGGTACCGGAAGGCGCGGATCTCCACGCGGTGCGCCGTGGGGGCGGACGCGCCCGTCCCGCACGCGGCGGCGGCCAGGGCGAGCGCGGCCAGGGACGCCCGTCTCATGCGCCGCCCAGCGTGCCCTGCAGCCGGCGTGCGTGCTCCAGGTGCGCGGCGACGGCCGGCCGCGTCTGCTGCAGCAGCGCCTTGAGCTCGGCGTTCCGGGCGCCGGGGATGAGCGTCTGGTCGATGGCGTCCAGCACGGCCTGGTGGTACGCCACCTCGTTGTCCACGTACGCCCGGTCGAACGCCGCGCCGGTCTGCCCCCGCAGGCGCTGGCGGGCCTGCTCGCCGTCCGTCGTCAGCTGCTGGCTCGTGGGGTTGGGCTCGGGGGTGACGCCCAGCCGCGTGACCAGGTCCGTGGCCGCCTGGTTCACGCCCGTGTGGTCCGTTACCATCCGCTGGGCGAACGCCTTGACCTCGGCGTTCCGCGCGCGCTCCTTCGCCAGCTGCCCCGCCTGGATGTCGACGTCGTTGGCGGCGACGACGATGGCCGCGATCTGCGGATCCGTCACGCCACCGGCCGCGGGGGGCGCCGTCGTATCCGTCGGGGCGGCGGCGGCGGACGGGGCGGCGGCGGACGGGGCGGATGCGGACGGGGCGGATGCGGACGTGCTCGCGTCGGAGGCCGGCGCGTCGTCCGACGCCTCGCCGCACGCGGCGGCCAGGGCGAGCGCGAGTGCTGCTGCGGCAATGCGGTTCATCCGGTGCTCCTTGATCTGTCGGTGGAATCCAGCAGGGGTTAGGACGTATGGTAGGTGTATTCATCCAATATGTCAAATATTTTATTGTGTAATGGACAAAACTCCGCCCGGACCCTAGATTCCGCGACGGAACCCCAACCGGGAGAGTGCATGCAGGCAAGCCAGTGGATCGAGCGGCTGCTGAGCAGCACGCGCGGGCAGATCATCTCCCTGCTGCGCCGCGCGCCGGCGGCGGTGGGCGAGCTGGCGGGCGCGCTGGGGCTCACGGACAACGCCGTGCGCGCCCACCTGGCTGCCATGGAGCGCGACGGGCTCGTGGAGCAGCGCCGCGGGCCCGTGCGCGGCGTGGGCAAGCCCGCGCAGCTCTACGCCCTGACCCCTGCGGCCGACGCGCTGCTGCCCAAGGCGTACGCGCCCGTGCTGGGCGTGCTGCTGCAGACGCTGGGGGAGCGGATGGGCCCCGACGAGCTCGCCGGGCTGCTGCGCGAGGTGGGGCGGCGGGCGGGCGCGGGACGGGGCCGCGAGGGCGCCGATGTGCGGATGCGCATTGAGGCCGCGTACGGCGTGCTGGGCGAGATGGGCGGCGTGGCGGAGATCGAGGAGGCGGACGGGGCCGTCACCATCCGCGGCTTCAGCTGTCCCCTGGCCGCGCTGGTGCCCGGCCATCCCCAGGTCTGCCAGCTGGCCGAGGCGATGCTGACGGAGATCGTGGGCGTCCCCGTCCGCGAGCAGTGCGACAAGGGCGAGCGCCCGCGCTGCTGCTTCCACATCCCCCTGCCCGCGTCCGCGTCGTAGCGCGCCGCGTCGATGCGGGATGACGCGTGAACGGCCCCGCATCGCCATCTGATGCAGGACCATCTGTATGCTGGATCTCCGTTCGTGGGGGTAGGGACTGGCTGTACGCGTATCTACCGCGCGTCTCCTGCATGAATGCGTCGGTGCTGCAGCATCGCGCCTGGGTTCTCGTGAGCCGGCGCTATTCGGCCTCGCCGTAACGTTCAGTAATGAAGGGACGCATGCGGCGGCCGCTCTCCGCCTGAACAGCTATGAAGTCGCTGTCCTCTTGCTTGGTGATGTCCCGAGGAGTTTCGGCAGCGGGTTCTTCATCCGTCGGTAGCGGCGAGGGGGTAGCCTGCTGTTGGTTGCATTGAATCCGCATGAGCAAATCCCTCGTTTAGGAGAGCACCGTGGATCGCGCGGGGTATCAAGCTGTCGTGAATCCTCTGGTCATTCAACTCACGCGGCGCGAGTGTCACGACGCGCGATAGCTGGCCAAATGCCAACCCGAAGCAAACATGATTGAATGGGTGACTGAGCGGCTGCTCGGGATGCTTGAGCAATTCGCGGCATTTTCCCGGGACCGGCGAGACTTTCGGGATAATGCCCTACGCTCAATTTCCACGGCTTTGAATGAGACTTACCTCTATTATCGCGATCTCGGACAGGGGAAACCGAGGGATTATGACATCGAAGCACAACTTTCACGGTATTGGTCGGCAGCGGCGATCCCGATCAGGCACATCGATCCGGAGCTCGCCGGAATCTGTGAGCATAAATCCGAGTATTGGATCAACCCGGATCAGTGGACGAGCGAGGAAGTTCGGCAGCGCGGGATTGAACTCGGTGAAGTGCGGGATCGATACCGCGCTTTGCTTTGGCCGCATTTCGCGAAAGCACGGGATCGTGCGATTCTGGCAAGGGCTCGAAGATTGGACGCATGATCCAGGACTACGTACACGAGATGACGGCAGACGCGCGGGCGTCGTAGCGGATGGCCATCCGGGCGATGCCGCCGAGCGCAGCGGCGCTCATCGCGGTGCATCCGGCCTGAGCGGACGAAGGAAAGGATCGCCGCCCGGCGCCGGCACGTTGCGTCATCCCCCGCCTATCTGCTATTTCTTTAGCAGCTGAAGCGCGCCGGCCCCGCGGGCGATACGTTTCCGCGTCCACCTCGCGAACCTCCCTCCCTTCATCCATCAGCAACACGTGCGAAGCAGATTCTGGATCGGCTCCCTGGCCGCCACGGCGGTGGCCGCGAGCGCGTGCGCGCCCGTCACCGCGCGCCCCGCGGCCGCACCCGCGCCGCGCGCCGAC
>NZ_DASURI010000366.1:0-2773 GCF_036280135.1 Longimicrobium sp. | reverse complement strand
CGATCCACCGATCCCCATCCGAGCGGATAAATCGATGTCCATCAGCAACTACGGCGTGCTCAAGGGCCGCATCACGGACTGCCGGCAGGAGCGCGACGACTTCATGCCGCATTACCAGATCCTCATCCGTGCCGACGGTGTCAGCTTCCGTGCGTCCATCAACGTGCAGTCCAGCGACCGGCGCCGGCCGGACCTGCTGTTCGCCGTGGACGACGACGTGCGGCACCCGCTCATGCAGCGGCTGGAGATGCTGGACGAGGGCTTTCACCCGGGCACGCCGGGGGCGGACGGGCTGTCGGTGGATTACGTGCGCGGCGGGATGGTCAGGCTCAACCAGATGCGCGCCCTCCCGCACGACGTGCCCGGCATCAACAACGACCTGAACGAGAAGCTGGACGCCCTCGTGCGGCACGCCATCGACGACCCGGACGTGCAGGTGTGCGTTTTGGGCTCGCGGTGGGGCCCGGAGCGCGAGCGCGACGCGGAGTTCCGATTTACGCCCGGGAACGGCCTGCACGACGTGCACATGAACCAGGGGACGCCCCGCCGCGAGCGCCACGCGGGCGACAACGGGGTGTGGCAGGACGGCGCCGTCTTTCTGCACCTGCGCGACGAGCGGCGCTGGGTGGGCATCTACCTGGCGTTCCAGCCGCAGGGCTGGCACACGGACGACCGCACGGGCCACCCCGCCGCCGACATCCCCCCGCACCACGCCCGGCCGGACGCGCATCGCCCGGCGCCCCGGCGCGAGACGCCGCCCGCGCCCAGGCGGGTCAAGGTGGGCGAGGGCGTGCGGATCGCCTCGGCGGAGATCAACCCGGCCGGCGGCGACCGCGGCGTGGAGACGGTGACGCTGCACAACACGACGTCGTCGCCGGTTGCCGTCGACGGATGGATGCTGGACAACGGCGAGGAGGCGCGGCACACGCTGGAGGGCCGCATCGCGCCGGATGCGCGGCTGGTGGTGCACCTGCCCGTGGACGTGGCGCTGAGCAACCGCGGCGGCCGCATCCTGCTGCTGGACGCCGCCGGTCAGCCCGTGGACGGCGTCACCTACGACCGCGACGACGCCCGCGAGGAAGGTCGCGAGATCCGGTTCTGATAAAACCAACTGCATTTTCACGCAGAGGGAGCAGAGGCAGCAGAGTACTTCAGTCCGCGCAGGACCGGGGTACTCTGCTGCCTCTGCTCCCTCTGCGTGAGGATTCTTTTCGGTCGTGGCCTTTACTTCGCGCCGAAGTCCACCGTGGGCGCCTGCTCGGCGTTGGCGGGGGCCTGGTAGGGCTGCTTGCGGTCCGCCCCGCTCATCCGCGCCGTGATCACCTGCGGAAAGCTGCGGATGTACGTGTTGTACTGCTGCACCGCCTCGTTGTAGTCCTGCCGCGCCCGGGCGATCTTGTTCTCGCTCTCCGCCAGCTGGTCCTGCAGCGCCGTGAAGTTCTGCGTGGCGCGCAGCTGCGGATAGGCCTCCACGGCGATGTTCAGGTACGTGCCGATCTGCCGGGTGACGGCGGCGTCGGCGTCCTGCATCTGCTGCACGTTGTTGTTCTGCACGGCCTGGGTGAGCTGCTGCTGCGCCTGCGACAGCTGCTGCTCCGCCGCCGGCAGCTGCCCGGCGCGCGCGCGGGCCACGTCGGTGTAGGTGCCGCGCTCGAACTCCGCCGCGCCCTTGACGGTCGCCACCAGGTTGGGGATGAGCTGGTTCCGGTTCTGCAGCTGCACGCCGATGTTGCTGCGGGCCTGCTCCGCCCGCTCGTCCAGCGCCTGGATGCGGTTGTAGCCGCACCCGCCCAGGGTCAGCGCCAGGGTCAGCGCGATCACGCTCTTGGGGACCCGCATCGTTCTCCTCCGGAGGACAGGTTCGGGTTGATCAGTCAATCGTACAGGAAACATCGCGTCCGGCCCTTCAGCCGCCGCGCACCAGCCGGTCCACGTGGTCCACCACGCGCGACACGGCATCCAGGTAGCCCACCACCAGGGGCGAGCTCGCCGCGGGGCGAAGCTTTTCTCCCGCCGCGCGGGCCCGGTGGATCTGCAGCATGGGCTCCGGGCTGAAGCCCACCACCTGCGCCACGCGGTGCACCACCGTCTCCGCGTCGCGCACGCCGTCCGTGCCCGTCAGCCGCAGCACCGTGCGAAAGAGGACCAGGAAGGTGCTGAACGAGCGCACCAGCAGCTCCCCCAGCTCCTCGGGCTGCCCGGCGAAGAGCAGGTAGCGTTCCCGCAGCTGGATGTGCTTGCCCTTGAGCTCGCGCTCGCACTGCAGCCGCAGGTCCGCCGGGTCCACCGTCACGCCCTCGAACGGGTCCGCGCCCAGCAGCACCAGGTGCGCGTCGCGGATGTCCGTCATCTCGATGGCCCACACGTCCGCGGAGCGCCGCAGCTCGTCCGCGGAGAGGAAGAGGGGGACGGCGTTGCCCTCCGCCACCCACTCCCGCGCCAGGTCGCCCGCCGCGCGCAGCGCCGCCGGCGACATCTCGCGCAGCACCACCAGCACGTTCAGGTCCGACACCCCGGGGCGGTACTCGCCCCGCGCCGCGGAGCCGTACAGGACAACGGACACAAGGTCCGCGTCGAAGATGCCCTCCAGCGCCCACGCGAACCGCTGGGCCCGCTCCAGCTCGGGCGGCATCGCGCCCGCATCGTTTCTCGTCACCAGTCGCCTCCCGCGCCGCCGCCCCCGAATCCACCGCCTCCGCCAAAACCACCGAACCCGCCGCCGCCTCCCCCACCGCCCCCGAATCCGCCGCCGCCCCATCCGCCGCCCCCGCCG
>NZ_DASURI010000365.1:0-3988 GCF_036280135.1 Longimicrobium sp. | reverse complement strand
CGCCCAGGACGAGCCGACGGCCGCAATCCGGCGTGCCGCCCTTACTCGCGAAGGGCGGCGGCGAGGGCGACGTCCAGGGTGGGGTGATGAAAGGCGTGGCCGATCTCGCTCAGTCTGGCGGGCTCCACGCGCTGGCCGGCGAGCAGCGCCTCGTCCGCCATCTGCCCAAAAAGGGCGCGGATGCCGAACGCGGGCACGGGGATGAGCGTGGGGCGATGCAGCGCGCGGCCCAGCGCCTCGGTGAATTCCTCGTTGCGCACGGAGCCCGTGGCGGTGTTGACCGGCCCCCGCAGGCGCTCGTCTCGGATGGCGCGGAGGATGACCTCCACGACGTCGTCGAGCGAGATCCACGGCATCCACTGCCGGCCACTGCCGATGCGCCCGCCCACGCCCATCTTGAACGGCAGCATCAGCTGCTCCAGCGCGCCGCCCTTGGCCGTCAGCACGACGCCGATGCGCAGCTTGACGACGCGGATGCCCGCCGCCTCGGCCGGCGCGGAGGCGGCCTCCCATGCCTGGCCCACCTCCGCCAGAAAGCCGGTGCCGGGCGGCGATGCCTCGGTGAGGGTCTCGTCGCCGCGGTCGCCGTAGATGCCCACGGCGGATGCCTGCACCAGCACGCGCGGCGGCCGCGTCAGCCCGGCGATGGTGCGGGCAATGAGGCTCGTTCCCTGCTCGCGGCTGGCGAGGATGCGGCGCTTCTTTTCCTCCGTCCAGCGCGTGCCCACGTTCTCGCCGGCCAGGTGCACGACCGCGTCGATGCCTTCCAGCGCGGCCGCGTCGATGGTGCCCGCCTCCGGGTTCCAGACGACGTCCCCAGGCGCGGCCTTGGCGGGATCGCGCACGAGCCGCGCGACGGTGTGCCCCTCGCGCCGCAGCCGGTCCACCAGCGCCTGCCCGATGAGCCCGCTCGCGCCCGTGACGGCGACGCGCATGGGTCCCGAAGTGGTCGAACTCGTATCCGTCATTCGCGCCTCAGGTCTGTGAGTCGAATCGCATCCCTGCCGTTACTCTCGCACTCTCGCACTCTCGCACTCTCGCACTCTCGCATTCTCGCATTCTCGCATTCTCGCATTCTCACATTCTCGCATTCTCGCACTGCCGTTCACACCAGCGGTGCCGCATCCGGAAAGTGACGGCGGACGAGGTCGGCTTCGCGCGGATGGTCCGCGAGCATGGCGAAGTCCGCGAAATCGAAGCCGGGGCCCACGCTGCACGCCACGAGCGTGTAGCTGCCCGTGGTCCGCGCGGCCTGCCAGTGCCCGGGCGGGATCACGCGGACCGGCTCCGCGCCGCCGCCCAGCGCGCCGAGGCGCATCCGCTCCATCTCCCGCAGCTCCGGGTCGATGCGGAACAGCTCCAGCTCCGCCCCTTCTACGTGCTGCCACACCTCGTCGGATGTGACGCGGTGCCAGCGGCTGTGGCCGGACGCGTCCAGCAGGAAGTAGATGACGGTGAGCGCGCTGCGCGCCGGCCGCCGATCGTCCGGGTGCACGCCCAGCGTGGAGCGGTGGATCTCGCGGTAGTAGCCGCCCTCGGGGTGCGGCTGCAGGTGCAGGTCGCGGATCAGCTGGTTGGCGCGATGCATGGCAGGGCGTGAGTGCGTGAGTGCGAAAGTGCGAAAGTGCGTGAGTGCGTGAGTGCGTGAGTGCGTGAGTGCGTGAGTGGGGCTCCTGCACGATGGCGGAGTGTCTACAGCGGGCGAGGGCCCCCTCCCCCCGGCCCCCTCCCCCGCTTCGCGGGGGAGGGGGAGAACTGCGTTGAACGGGAGGCCGCTACGCGCCCCGGAGCTCGTCGAAGTGTACACCCTCTCCCGCGCAGTTTGCGGGAGAGGGTGCGAGCGACAGCGAGCGGGTGAGGGCCCCGAGCGGGTGAGGCCCACTCCCGCACTCACGCACTCACGCACTCGCCTTCGGCAGGCGCACGGTGAACGTGCTGCCGGCGCCGGGGACGCTCTCCACCGTCACGTCGCCGCCCAGCAGGCGGGCCATCTGCCGCGCGACGGCCAAGCCCAGGCCCGATCCGCCGTGCTCGCGGTTCAATCCCTGGTTCGCCTGCCAGAACGGCTCGAAGATGTGCTCCAGGTCCCCCGCGGCAATGCCCGGGCCCGTGTCGCGCACGCGCAGGAGCACCGCATCGCCCGCATCGTCCAGCGACAGCACCACCTCGCCCTGGTCCGTGAACTTGACCGCGTTGCCCAGCAGGTTCAGCAGCACCTGCCGAACCTTGCGCGCGTCCGTCCGCGCGGGGACGGGCGCCGGCGGCAGCGCCAGGCGAAACGACAGGCCCCGCTCCAGCGCCAGGGGCTCCGCCAGCGCCGCCGCCTCGCGCGCGATCCCGCCCACGTCCACGTCCGCGGCCTGCACCTCCTCGTGCCCGCCCTCCAGCCGCGCGAACGAGAGCACCTCCTCGATCAGGTCGCGCAGGTGGCGGGCCGCGCCCTGCACCCGCTCCTGCTGCGGCACCATGGAGGCCGGCAGCGGCTCGGGGATGCCGGCCAGGAACAGGTCCGTGTATCCCAGGATGGCGTTGAGCGGCGTGCGCAGCTCGTGCGACATCACCGCCAGGAAGTCGCTCTTGGCTTGGCTGGCCTCCAGGGTGCGGGCGTACAGGCGCGCGTTCTCGATGGCGTAGCCCGCGCGCACGCCCAGCTCCTCGGCCCGGCGCACGTCCGCCGCGTCGAACCGCCGGCCCGAGCGGGTCACGAGCAGCGACAGCACGCCCAGCACCTGCGTGCCCGCCCGCAGCGGCACGGCCACGTACTCGGTGATGCCCAGCCGGTCCACCACGCCCGTGTGCTCCGCCGTGCCGTCCGTCATGGACGCGCCCACCACGCGGTTGAACTGCGTTTGCCCCGTGCGCAGCACGATGGGCACGGGGTGCACGGGGTGGTCCACCGTGGGCGGATGCCGCAGCACCTGGTCCACCAGGTCCGTGGCCAGGGGATCGGCCGTGGCGGCCTCCACGCGGCGGATGGCGCCGTTCTCCAGCAGGTCCACCACGCAAAAGTCCGCGATGACGGGCACGGCCAGCCGGCACACGCGCCGCAGCGTCTCCTCGTAGTCCAGCGACGACGCCAGCACGGCGCCCGCCTGGGCCAGGAACCGCAGCCCCTCCTCGTTCTCCCGCCGCTCGTGGATGTCCACGCACGAGCCCACGAACCCCGCGAACCCGCCATCGGCGTCAAGGCGCGGGACGCCCGCGTCCATCAGCCAGCGGTACTCGCCGTCCGCCCGGCGCAGGCGGTACTCCATGGCGAACGGCCGCCGCGCCTCCAGGTTCGCGCGGTAGATCTCCAGGCAGCGCTCGCGGTCGCCCGGGTGCACGCCCTCGGCCCACCCGTCGCCCAGCTCCTGCTCCATCGTCCGTCCCGTGAACTCCAGCCACGAGCGGTTCAGAAAGGTGCACCCCCCGTCCGGGTCCGCCATCCAGATGAGCACGGGCGCCGTGTCGGCCAGGGTGCGAAAGCGGATCTCGCTCTCCCGCATGGCGTTCTGCGCCTGGCGCTCGGCCGTGACGTTGTGGAACGAGGCCACCACGCCCACGGCCTGGCCCTGCTCGTCGCGCAGGGGCGCGGCGTTCATCCGCAGGATGACGGCGCCGTCCGCGGCGGGCACCGTGAGCTCCGCGCGCGCGCGCCCCTCGCCCCCGCGCAGCACCCGCGCCAGGGGCGTGGGCTGGTCCAGGTCGATCGCGTGCCCGTCGTAGCGCAGGGGCCCGGCATCGCGCGGAAGGCGGTCCAGCAGGCGGCGCGCGGCGGGGTTGGCAAAGGTGACGCCGCCGTCCGGCGCCGCGAGCACCACGCCCTCCGCCAGCGTGTCCAGGATGGCGGCCAGGCGCTCGCCCGCGCGCTCCACCCGCGCGCGCAGGACGGACGACTCCTCCACCTGCTGCTCCAGCTCCTCCGTGAGCGACTGCGCCTCTTCCGTCTGCATCTCCAGCTCCATGGCCTGGTCCTGCAGGCGCATGGCGAGCAGCGCGTTCTCCT
>NZ_DASURI010000364.1:0-6668 GCF_036280135.1 Longimicrobium sp. | reverse complement strand
GGAGATCGTCTGGGAGGCCGTCTGCCGGGAGTACGAGGGGCTGCTGCGGGCCCGGGGCCTCCCCGCCCCCGCGCCCCTGGCCGGGGGAACGGCGTGAGCGGCCTCAAGCGCCTGCTGGACCTGGCCCTGGCCGTTCCCGCCCTCGTCATCCTGTCGCCCGTGCTGGCGGGGACGGCGCTGCTCGTACGGCTTCGGCTGGGCACGCCCGTCCTCTTTCGCCAGGAGCGGCCGGGGCTGCACGGCCGCCCCTTCCGGCTGCTGAAGTTCCGGACCATGCGCGACGCCCTGGACAGCCGCGGCGAGCCCCTCCCCGACGAGCAGCGATTGACGGCGTTCGGCCGGCGCCTGCGCTCCACGAGCCTGGACGAGCTGCCCACGCTCTGGAACGTCGTCCGCGGCGACATGAGCCTCGTGGGCCCCCGTCCCCTGCTGATGGAGTACCTGCCCCGCTATTCGCCGGAGCAGGCGCGCCGGCACGAGGTGCGGCCGGGGATCACGGGGTGGGCGCAGGTGAACGGGCGCAACGCCCTCTCCTGGGACGAGAAGTTCCGGCTGGACGTGTGGTACGTGGACCACCGCTCCCTCGCCCTGGACCTGCGCATCCTGTGGATGACCGTGCGCAAGGTCTTCGTCCGCGAGGGGATCAGCCAGCCGGGCCACGTGACGATGGAGAAGTTCCGTGGCAACGGGTGAGCGCTTCCTGGTGTGGGGCGCCGGCGGGCACGGCCGCGTGGTGGCCGACATGGTGCGCGCGGCGGGCGGCACGGTGGTGGGCTTCGTGGACCGCGACGCGGCCCGCCCCGGCCGCGTCGCCGCGCCCGGCGCCCCGCCCGTGCTGCTGACGGAGGAGGAGGTGCTGCGGGCGCTGGCGGCGGACGCCGCGGGGCGGGGGTGGGACGCCCTGGCGGCGGGGATCGGCGACAACCGCGCCCGGCTACGGGCGTTCGAGCGTGCCGCGGGCGGAGCGTGGCCCGCCGTGGCGCACCCGACTGCCGTGCGCAGCCCCTCCGCGCGGGTGGGGGAGGGGACGGTGGTCATGCCCCTGGCCGTACTGAACGCGGACGCCCGGGTGGGGCGGGCCGCCATCGTCAACACGGGAGCCGTGGTGGAGCACGACTGCGAGGTGGGGGACGGCGCGCACCTGTCGCCGGGGTGCGTCCTGGCCGGCGGGGCGCGGGTGGGCGAGGGGGCGTGGATCGCCGCCGGGGCCGTGGTGCTCCCCGGCGTGTGCGTGGGCCCATGGGCCGTCGTGGGCGCCGGGGCCGTCGTGCGGCGCGACGTGGCCGCAGACACGGTGGTGGCGGGCGTCCCCGCGCGCCTGCTGGCCCGCGGCGGGACGGGCGACGCGGACGCGGTGGACGGGACGGAGGCGCGGCCGTGAGCCACGCGGCCCCCGTCGCCCCCTTCGTGGAGCCTCCCGCCGCCCCCGCCCGCGCGGACCGGGGCGCCCTGGTGATCTCGCTGGACGTGGAGCTGCACTGGGGCGTGCGCGACCTCACCCCCGCCGACGGCCCGTACCGCCCCAACCTCGTGGGCGAGCGCCCGGCCGTGCACGCCCTGCTGGACCTGTTCGCCCAGTACGGGATCGGGGCCACCTGGGCCATCGTGGGGTTCCTGTTCGCCCGGTCGCGGGGGGAGCTGGAGCGCTTCTCGCCCGGCGTGCGCCCCGCGTACGCGCAGGCGGCCCTGGACCCGTACCGCGAGCCCCTGGGCCAAGGCGAGGACGACGACCCGCTGCACTTTGCCCCGTCGCTGGTGGACGCGGTGGCGCGGGCGCCGGGGCAGGAGGTGGCGACGCACACCTTCTCCCACTACTATTGCGTGGAACCCGGACAGGGGCGCGAGGCCTTCGCGGCGGACCTGGCCAGCGCCGCGCGCATCGCGGCCGCGCGGGGGCTGGCCCTGCGCTCCATCGTCTTTCCCCGCAACCAGCACAACCCCGCGTACAACGCCCTGCTGCGCGACGCGGGGATCACCTGCTATCGCGGGGCGCAGGCGGGGTGGATGTACCGGCCCGCCATGGAGTCGTCGGCCGGGCCCCGGGTGCGCGCCGCGCGCCTGGCGGACGCCTACGTCCCCCTCGCGGGGGGCGAGACCATCCCCTGGGCGGGGATCGCGCGCGGGGACGGGCTGTGCGACGTGCCGGCCAGCCGCTTCCTGCGGCCGTACTCGCCGCGCATGGCGCCCCTGGAGCCCCTGCGGCTGCGCCGCATCCGCGACGGACTGCGCCGCGCCGCGCGGCGCGGCGAGCTGTACCACCTGTGGTGGCACCCCCACAACTTCGGGACGCACCTCGAGCAGAACGTCGCCTTCCTGCGACGGGTGCTGGACGAGTTCGCGGCCCTTCGCGAGGCGGAGGGGATGCAGTCGCTCACGATGGACCAGGCGGCGTCTGCCGCCCGCGCCGCGGCGGGGACGCCGTGAGCGCGCCGGGACCGGCCGGGACGGGCCGCGTGGTGCTGCTGGGCGGTGACGGCGAGTCCACGCGCATCGTCTACCACGCCCTGGCGCCCCGCTTTCCCGGCCTGGCCGTGGTGCTGGAGCCGCCTGTTCCCCGCCGCCAGCTGCTGTCGCGCCGCGTCCGCAAGCTGGGGCTGGCCACGGTGGCCGGGCAGCTGCTGTTCATGGCCGGCGTGCTCCCCCGGCTGCGCCGCGCGGGCGCCGCGCGGGTGGACGAGATCTGCCGGGCGCACGGGCTGGACCGCGCCCCCGTCCCGGAAGACCGGGTGCACCGGGTGCCGTCCGTGAACGCCGGCGAGGCCCGCGAGGCCCTGCGGCGGCTGGAGCCCGCCGTGGTGGTGGTGAACGGCACCCGCATCATCGGCCGGCAGACGCTGCGGGCCGTGTCGGCGCCGTTCATCAACCTGCACGCGGGCATCACGCCCCTGTACCGGGGGGTGCACGGCGGCTGGTGGGCCCTGTCGGAGGGGCGCCCGGAGCTGGCCGGCAGCACCGTTCACCTGGTGGACGAGGGGGTCGACACGGGGACGGTGCTGGCCCAGGCCTCCTTCACCGCCGGGCCGGCGGACTCGTTCGCCACGTACCCCTACCTGCACCTGGCCGTGGGGATCCCCCCGCTGGCCGACGCCGTCGCGGCGGCGCTCCGGGGAGAGCTGAGCCCCCGGCCGCACCCGGCGCTGCCCTCGCGGCTGCGCACGCACCCCACGCTCTGGCAGTACGCGCGCACGCGCCTTCGCAACGTGAGATGACGCCTTCAGCAGTTTCGCCGCCCCGGGGCGGCCCCGTGGCGGAGCCGCGACCGGCCCACGCCGGGCCGCCCGCCGGACCTTCCGTCCCCGCCCGCGTGTACCTGTCGGCCCCGCACATGAGCGGGACGGAGGAGCGCCTGGTGGCCGACGCCTTCGCCAGCAACTGGATCGCGCCCCTGGGCCCCCACGTGGACGCCTTCGAGCGCGAGTTCGCGGCCGAGGTGGGGGCGCCGCACGCCGTGGCCCTGAGCTCCGGCACCGCCGCCCTGCACCTGGCCCTGCAGCTGTGCGGGGTGGGGGCGGGTGACGAGGTGCTGGTGTCCACCCTGACCTTCGCGGCCAGCGCCAACCCCATCACCTACCTGGGGGCGCGGCCCGTGTTCGTTGACAGCGAGCGCGTCTCGTGGAACATGGACCCGGCCCTCCTGGAGGAGGCCGTGGAGGAGCGGGTGCGCGCCGGGCGGCCCCCCCGCGCCGTGGTGCTGGTGCACCTGTACGGCCAGAGCGCCGACGTGGAGCCCATCGCGGCGTGCTGCCGGCGCCACGGCATCCCCCTGGTGGAGGACGCGGCCGAGGCGCTGGGCGCCACCTATCGCGGGCAGGCCCCCGGCACCTTCGGCGAGGCGGGGGTCTTCTCCTTCAACGGCAACAAGATCATCACCACGTCGGGCGGCGGGATGCTGGTGGCCCGCAGCGGCGAGCTGGCGGCCCACGCGCGCAAGCTGGCCACGCAGGCCCGCGACCCCGCGCCGCACTACGAGCACTCCGAGATCGGCTACAACTACCGCCTGAGCAACGTGCTGGCCGCCATCGGGCGGGGGCAGCTGCGGGTGCTTGCCGACCGGGTGGCGGCCCGCCGGGCCAACTTCGACTTCTACGCCCGCCACCTGGGCGGGCTGCCGGGGGTAGAGCTGCAGCCCGAGGCGCCGTGGGGCACGCACTCGCGCTGGCTCACCTGCCTCACCCTGGACGCGCGGGCGTTCGGCGCTGACCGCGAGCGGGTGCGGCTGGCCCTGGAGGCCGAGAACATCGAGGCCCGGCCCCTGTGGAAGCCCATGCACCTGCAGCCCGTGTTCGCCGGGCTCCCCTGCCACGGGGGCGCCGTGGCGCAGGACCTGTTCGAGCGCGGGCTGTGCCTGCCCTCCGGGTCGGCGCTCACGGAGGCGGACCTGGCGCGGGTCGTCCGGGCCGTGCGGCGCGCGGGCGGCCACCCCGATGCCCCGCGGGGGTGAGCGTTCGGGTGGCCTTTTCGTGCGCCCGGTGCTACTTTGCGGCGCGAACTTCTTTTGGATGGAGCGAATGAACGCATTCCGGGTGCTCTGCGCCCTTGCGCTGATGGCCGCGGGCGCCTGTGCCCCGGGACCCCGGCCCACCACGCAGCCCCTCCCCGAAACGGGGGCGGGGGTGCTGCGGCCGGGCGACGCCGTGCGGGTGACCGTGTACCGGCAGGAGGAGCTGAGCGGCGAGTTCGCCGTGCTGGGCGACGGCACGCTGGGGCACCCCCTGTACCGCGGTGTGCGGGTGGCGGGGCGGCCCCTGCCCGACGTGCAGGCGGCCGTGGGCGAGAACGTGGGCCGCTTCGTCGCCAACCCGCAGTTCGTCGTGCAGCCCCTGCTGCAGGTGGCCATTGAAGGCGAGGTGAACGGCCCCCGGCTGTACCAGATGCCGCCCGAGACCACGCTGCGGCAGGCCATCTCCCTGGCGGGCGGGCCCGCCGCCCGGGGCCGGCTTGACCGCGTGCGCCTCATCCGGGACAACGCCGTCTACGTGCTGGACCTGTCGTCGGAGCTGGGCAGCGGGCGTACGCTCGTGCATTCGGGCGACGAGATCTTCGTGCCCCGGCGGCGCGACGTGCTGCGCGAGGTCGTGCAGCCCATGGCGAGCATCGTGGCCGCCACCGCCGCCCTGGTAAACCTGTACCGCACCGTGCGCGCAGCTCGCTGATGCAGGATATCGTCGTTTCTCCGCGTGGCGTGGTGCAGGTGGCCCCGCCCCAGCTTCCCCCTCCCGACGCGCCCGAGCCCTTCGGCGGCGTGGAGCAGTCGGGGGGGCTGCAGCTCAAGAACTCGCTCAGCCTCATCTGGCGGCACCGGTGGATGGTGCTGGCGGTCGGGGTGCTGGGCCTCGCGGCTGCCGCCTACCTGGTGTCCATCGAGCCGCCCCGGTACGAGTCCACGGCCGTCATCCGCCTGTCGGACCCGCGCCGCGCCATGATGCCGGGCGACAACGTGGTGCCCACCCTGGGCGGCTCGCGCATCGACCCGCTGCTGTCGCAGCTGGAGATCATGCGCAGCCGCAGCGTCATGAGCCAGGCCGCGGGGCTGGAAGGGCTGCGGCTGCGGTCCCAGACGCCGGAGTTCCCCGCCGCCCTGCTCACGGACGTGGAGGTGGACTCGACCGCCGTCCCCGACACCCTGGTGCTGCGCTTTTCGTCCGGCGGGTTCACGGCGCGCGGCGCCGGGGCCAGCGTGCAGGGCCGCTACGGCGTGCCCGTGCAGGCGGGGAGCGTACGGTTCGCCGTGGCGCGCAACCCCGGCCTGGAGCAGGCCACCCTGCGGGTGCTGCCGCGCGAGGCCGCCATGGGCGGGCTGCAGCGCGGCATCACCACGTCGCCCCGCGTGCAGACGGACGTGGTGGACGTGTCGTTCACGGCGTCGGACCCGGCCGTGGCGCAGCGCTCGCTGCGGGCCGTGCTCACGGCGTTCCAGGCCACGGGCGCCCGGCGCGCCCAGCAGGAGTCGCGGCGCCGGCGCATCTTCCTGGAAGAGCAGCTGGCCCGCACCGACTCGGCCGTGCGCCAGGCGCAGGCGGCCCTGGTGGCGTTCCGCCAGTCGCGGGGCGTGACCAACTCTGCCGAGCAGGCGGCCGCCCGGCAGCAGGAGATGTTGGCCCTGGACACCCGCCGCGAGGAGCTGGCGGCGCAGCGCCGCTCGTACCAGACGCTGCTGGACCAGTACCGCGCGGCCCCCCCGGCCCAGCGGGGCGACCGGCTTCGGGCCCTGGTGTCGGCGCCGGGGATCGCCTCCAACCCCGTGGTGTCGCACGAGTACCAGCTGCTGGCGCAGTACGAGGCCCGCCGCGACTCCATGTCCTCCGGCGAGGGCCGCGCCACGGCCGACAACCCCGACCTGGCGCGGCTCAACTCCCTCATCGCGTCGGGCGAGCAGCGCATCGTGAGCGCCGCGGCCAGCCAGGTGGGGGCCCTGGACGCGCAGCTGCAGTCGCTCACCGAGTCGGCGCAGCGCTCCGCGGGGCAGGTGCAGAGCCTGCCCGGCACGGAGGCGCAGGAGGTGCGGCTGGTGCAGGAGCTGGGCTCGCTGCAGTCGGCGGCCGAGACCCTGCGCGGCGAGTACCAGCGCGCGCAGATGGCCGAGGCCGTGGAGGCGGGCCAGGTGGAGATCGTGGACGCGGCCTCGCTGCCCGCCGGGCCCGAGCCCGCCGGCGGCCCCGTGCGCATGA
>NZ_DASURI010000363.1:0-10600 GCF_036280135.1 Longimicrobium sp. | reverse complement strand
GAGGCGGGTGTGGACACGGTGGTGCTGGGCTGCACGCACTACGTCTTCGTCCGCGACGCCATTCAGGACGCGCTGGGACCCGACGTGCTGCTGCTGGACAGCGGCGAGGCCATCGCCCGCCGTACCCGGCAGATCCTCACGGAGGCCGGCGCGCTGGAGGGCGAGGGCGAGGGCGAGGGCTCGCTGCGGCTGATGACGACGGGCGATCCGCTGGAGGTGGGCCCCGTCGTCGCGCGGCTGTGGGGCGAGCCGCTGGAGCTGGAGCGTCTGGAGGTCTGATCCGCGGATCGCGGATGCACGGAGCCCCGCCCGGCGCCTGGACGCGCGGGCGGGGCTCGCCGCTTGCGCGCGCGGATGATGAAGCGGTGCGGGCATCTCGCACGGCGGGTGAGGGTTTGCCCGACTGCCGCGTCCGGTGCACGGGAGTATCCTTGTCATCGACGATGGATGACGTGCGACGCCGGATGGAACGATATGACGACGATGACCATGGAATCGAAGGGGCCCACGACGCCGCGCCACCCCGAGGAGCTGAGCGGCGGGCGCTTTCTGCGCCTGTACGGCCGGGCCCTGCGGCTGCGCTGCCCCCACTGCGGCGAGGGGCGCATCAAGGGCTCGTGGATGAAGATGAAGCGCGTGTGCCCCGCCTGCGGCCTGCGCACGGAGCGCGGCGAGGAGGACTTCTTCCTGGGCGCCATGATGTTCAACATGGTGCTGGCCGAGTTCCTCGTGGTGCTGACGGCCGTGGCGCTCGTCATCATCCTGTGGGGCAGCGTGCCCTGGGATGTGCTGCTGTGGCTGAGCCTGGGGCTGGCCGTGGTCGCGCCGTTCCTGTTCTATCCCTTCGGGCACAGCATCTGGCTGGCGTCCGACATCCTCATCCGCCCGGTGACGGAAGAGGAGATGGAGTGGCACCGCACGCACCCGCACGACACGTATCGCAAGCACCGCGACCGCTGAAGTGTCCGCGCGGTGGCGCAAAGTGAACACGCTTGACAAAAGGTGGTGCTTCGTACACCTTTGGCGCGTCAAAATAGTGTAGAGCCCAGGTCTCTATCCGGGAGGCGCGCATGGCAGGCAAGCTCATCATCGTGGTCATCGGGGGCGCGGGCGGTGCACCGGTCGCCTGATCACCCACCGGTTTTTCGACCCTCCCAGGAGGCGTCCAGCAGAGCGCTGGACGCCTCCTGCTCTTTTGGGGACAGGTATGAACCAGGCCTTCGCCCATGACCCATCCGACCATTCGCGACCCCGCCGACGTGGTGTTCTTTCCCGAGCCCCCGCCCGGCGCCACCGCGCAGCAGTACCGGACCGGGGCGCACGAGCTGCCGTGCTTCGTGCTGCGCTCCGGCACGCTCGCCGTGGATCTGCTGGACGATCCGCACCGCGTACGCTTTACCTTCGAGTGCCTGGTGCAGCCCGCGGGCGTCCCCGGCACCGCGGACGAGTTCGTGGCGGAAGAATGGACGTACGACATTCCCGCCGTGGAAGGGGAGGTCAGCGGTGTACACGCGTGGGACACCGCCGGTACGCTGGAGACGACGCTGGAGCCGGCCGAGGCTCGCGCCACGCGTTTGCGCGTGCGCTTTCGGCGAAGGCTGGGGGCGGGGGGCCAGTACCGCTTCGGCTATGCGTACGAGGCACGCGGGGGCACGGCGGTGACGGCCGGGATCTTCAAGCGCACGGTCGTCTGCACGGGATGGCTGATCTTCAACCTGCCGTGCGAGGTCATCCGCGTCTGCATCCGCCTGCCGCCGCACGCGCGGCTGATGAGCAGCACCCCGCCCGGGACGGTCACGGACGCGTCGCCCGGACGCACGCAGGTCCACTACGACCTGGAGCGCCTCCGCGCCCTGGAGGTGTCGCAGTGGATGGTGGGCTACCGGCAGCGCAAGGTCGGCCTGCCGCTCTGGCTGTGGATCGTGTCGCAGCTGGGCGCCGGGCTGGTGGGGTGGCTCATCGGCCGGGCCATGGACGGGTGGCTCGCGCACGGCTGAGCCACCGGCGTCGCCGTTCAGCTTTCCCGCGCGGGGGCGGGCTTTTCGCGGCCGCGGCGGGCGAGCGCGAGGGTGCTGCCGACGATGAGCGCGGCACCCAGGAAGGTGCCCCAGTCCGGCACCTCGGCGAAGATGACGATGCCCCAGAACGCCGCGAAGACGATCTGCAGGTACGCCGTGGCCGTGGCGCGTCCGGCGCGCTCCAGCCGCAGCCCGTGCGTGAGCGCGATCTGCCCCAGCTGCGTTGTGACGCCCACGCCGACGAGCACCAGCCACTCGCGCGGGGTGGGCCACACCGCGCCCGGCAGCGCCGTGGGGATGGCGGCAAAGACGGAGACGAGCGAGAAGTAGAAGACGATGACGGCCGGGTGCTCCGTCGCGCCCAGCTTGCGCACGGTCACGTACGCCACGCCGCTGGACATGGCGCCCAGCAGGCCGATCATCACCGTCACGGGCTCCAGGCCCGCGCCGTGGCCAAAGAGGAAGGACGGCTGCATCACCAGCGCCACGCCCGCCATGCTGACGAGCACGGAGGCCACCTCGCGGCGCCGCAGCCGCTCGCCCAGGAACGGCACGGCCAGGAGCCCGGCCCAGACGGGGTTGGTGTACTGGATGACGGTGGCGTCGGCCAGCGGCAGGTGCACGATGGAGTGGTAGAAGCAGGACAGGGCCAGGAACCCGAAGACCCCGCGCACCACCAGCAACGGGCGCTTTTCCGGCGTGCCCCACGGCCGCACGCGGGCCGCGCGGATGCCCCACACGCTCAGCAGCAGGGTGATGACGGCGCGCACCATCACCATCTCCTGGCTGGGCAGCCGCTGGCCGGCCACCTTCACCAGCAGGCTCATCACGCTGAACGACAGCGCGGCGCCCACCATGTACCGCATCCCCAGCGGAAAGCGGGGCCCGCGCCCGGGCCCCGCCGCCTCGATCTCAATGCCGGCCACCTCGCCGCTCAGCTCCGGCGTGGCCGCGGCCGTCTCGTCGCGCCGCGGGTCAGGCATGGACGGGCGGATGGATGGCGGCGGGTCTGGATCCGTGCACGCTGGCTCCTGGGGGAATGCGGAAAATCGCGCACGAAGATAGCCACGGCCGCAAGGGCTGCCAGCTCCCGGTCCACATCGTGCACTTGTTCCGCGCGGCTTTCCCCGGCTCCGCTCGTCCGCTAGCGTTTCCGCGACCTGAACGGAGGGGGTGAGATGGAGGAGATCGCGGATCGGCCGCGCCTGGCGCGAGGGGAGCGGTTGCCGGACCTGCAGCTGGCATCGGCGCCCGACGGGAGCACGATGCCGCTCGTGGCGCCAGGGGGCCGGCAGGTGCCCGTCGTCGTGGTGCTGGACGACGCCGAGTGCGACGCCTGCCGCGCGTACCTGCGCCGGCTGGCGGTGGCGGACGAGGAGATGCGCGCGTGGGACGGCCGCGTCGTCGCCGTCGTGCCCGGAAGTGTGGAGGATGCCGCGCGGGTGATGGAGGCCGTCGATCCGCCCTTTCCCGTGCTGGCGGATCCGGAGCGCACGCTGTGGCAGCGGATGCGGGTGGATGACGCGGCGGTGCTCGTGGCCGACCCGTGGGGCGAGGCGCGCTTTCGGCACGAGGCGGGCGCCGCGCACGACGTGCCGGAGCCGGCGGAGCTGGTGGACTGGGCGCGCTTCATGGCCATCCAGTGCCCCGAGTGCGAGGGCGAGTCGCTGTGAGGGAGACGAGACACGTGCAGATAAGCATCGGCGTCCGCGCATGACGGATTCGGAGCGGCACCGCGAGGTGGTGGTGATCGGGGGAGGGCAGGCAGGGCTGGCGACGGGCTTCTACCTGCGCCGCACGGACCTGTCGTGGCTCATCCTGGACGACCAGGCCGGGCCGGGCGGCGCGTGGCGGCGCACGTGGGACAGCCTGCGCCTGTTCTCACCCGCGCGCTTCAGCTCGCTGCCGGGCTGGCTGATGCCGGGCGGCGCGGACACGTATCCCACCCGCGACGAGGCCGCCGACTACCTGGCGCGGTACGAGACGCGCTACGGCTTTCCCGTCGAGCGCCCCGTCCACGCCCGCGCGGTGACGCGAGAGGAGGGGATCTTCCGCATCGCCACGGATGGCGCGACGTGGACGGCGGACGCGGTCGTGAGCGCCACGGGCAGCTGGGCCCATCCCGTCGTCCCCGACGTCCCCGGCCGGGAAACCTTCCTCGGTGTGCAGATCCATTCCGCCGAGTATCGCGGCCCGGACGCGTTCGCGGGCAGGCGCGTGCTGGTCGTGGGCGGCGGCAACTCCGGCGCGCAGGTGCTGGCGGAGGTCTCGCGCGTGGCGGACGCCACCTGGATCACACTGGACGAGCCGCGCTTTCTGCCGGACCACGTGGACGGGCGCTACCTCTTTGACCAGGCGACGGAGATCTACCGCGCGCAGAAGGAGGGCCGGCCGCCACCCCCGCCCGCGAACCTGGGCGACGTCGTGATGGTGCCGCCCGTGCGCGAGGCGCGTGACCGGGGCGTGCTGCGCGCCGTGCGCCCGTTCGCGCGGATGACGGAGCGCGGCGTCGTGTGGCCCGATGGGCGCGCGGAGGACGTGGACGCGGTGATCTGGTGCACGGGCTATCGCGCCGCGCTGGAGCACCTGCGGTCGCTGGGTCTGGTGGACGCGGACGGGCGCGTGGCGGTGCGGGGCACGCGCGCCGTGCGCGAGCCCATGCTGTGGCTGGTGGGATACGGCAACTGGACGGGGTTCGCGTCCGCCACGCTGGTCGCCGTGGGGCGCAGCGCGCGGGCGACGGTGGACGAGATCGCGTCGGCGCTGCGGCCGGCGGACGTGGCCTGATCGGAGCCGAGGAGGGGATTGGATGGTGCGGAGGCCGACCAAGGAGGAGCTGCTGGCGGCGGGCGGGCGCACGCTGCCGGACGTGATCGCGCCGGGGCTCAAGGTGCTGTTCTGCGGCATCAATCCCGGATTGTACACGGCCGCCGTGGGCCACCACTTCGCGCGGCCGGGCAACCGATTCTGGAAGGCGCTGCACGCCGGCGGATTCACGCCCCGCGTGCTGGACCCGTCCGAGGAGCAGCTGCTGATCACGTACGGCTGCGGCATCACCAACGTGGCCGACCGCCCCAGCACGGCCGCGGACGAGCTGTCGCGAGAGGAGCTGATCGAGGGTGGCCGCCAGCTGGCGGACAAGGTCGCGCGCTTTCATCCGCGCTGGCTGGCCGTGCTGGGGCTGGGCGCGTACCGCACGGCCTTCGCGCGGCCCAGGGCGCAGGTGGGGCCGCAGGAGGAGACGGTCGGCGGGGCGCGCGTGTGGGTTCTCCCCAACCCGTCCGGCCTGAACGCGAATTATCGGCCGGAGGACTTCGGCCGGCTGTTCGGCGAGCTGCGCGCGGCGGCGTTCGCGGATCCGTAGGAGGCGATCCGCCGCCCATGCCGTCCTGCCCTACGCGTCCACGAGCGCGGCGAGGCCATCGACGATGTTCGTCCAGCCCTGGCGCGTCTGCTCCGCCCAGTCGGTCCACTCGGGCGACATCTCGTGCGTGAGCGTGAGCTCGCACCCGGTCTCCAGCGGCACGATGTCGATGGTGATGCGGTCGCCGTCCTTCGCGCCCTTCACCGTCGTGAAGCTGAAGACGAGGCGCCGCGGGCGGTCGATCTCCCGATACTCGCCGTAGTGCTCCGCGTCCTGCCCGTCGCGCCGCTCCACGACGTAGAACGATCCGCCCACCCGCGCGTCGATGTCGACGGTGACCATCTGCCCCATCGGTGTCGCGAAGAGAAAGCGCCTCGCCTGTTCGGGATCCAGCCACGCGTCGAACACGCGCTCGGCGCTGGCCGAGAAGCGGCGGGTGACGCGCAGGATGACAGGGGTGGGCGTGCTCATCGATCGTCTCCTTGGCTCTCGGGGCGTGCGGCCGCGCGGTCTTCCGCCTGGAGCAGCGCGTCCAGGGCGTCGAGCCGCGCGTTCCACAGGGCGCGCTGGGCGTTCATCCAGTCGGCGGCGGCGTCCAGCGGCGCGGGGTTGAGGGACAGCAGGTGCTCGCGCCCCGCGCGGCGCCGCCGCACCAGGCGCGCGCGCTCCAGCATGCGGATGTGCTTGCTGACGGCGTTGAGCGACATGGCGAACGGCCGCGCCAGCTCCGTCACGCGCGCCTCGCCGCGCGCCAGGCGCTGCAGGATGGCCCGTCGCGTGGGATCGGCCAGCGCGAGGAGCGTGTCGTCCAGTTCGGAGTGGGGCGTCGTGCTCGTCATCATCCTTCAACCTTTTGGATGAATGTTGGGATACGATGCGTCATCCGTCAAGCCGCCGTACTACGCCAGGTGGGGCGCCAGCACGGCGTCCAGGTCCGCGCGGACGGATTCCGCCGCCGTGCCCTCGCGCAGGGTGGCCCAGACAAAGAGCGCGCCCGTGAGCACGGACTGCACGGCCCGCGTGAGCCCGTCCACGTCCGTCCGCGGGGCCAGCTCGCCCGCGGCGACGGCGTCCGCGATCAGCCGGCGCAGCTCGTCGCGGGCATCGCGGGCGTGGGCGCCCAGGTGCGCGTGGAAGTCGGGATCGGTCAGGTCGATCTGCAGGTACGCCAGGTGGTGCGCCAGCGTCGCGGGCGAATCCGCCATTTGCGCCTGGTTGTCGGCGTGCGCCCGCAGCGCGTCCAGGGGCGATTGGTGGTCCGCCCGCAGGCGCGCGAAGTACGCCGGCGCGCTCCCCGCGAAGTCCGCCATCAGCGCCAGCATGAGCCCGCGCTTGGAGCCGAACCGCTGCACGAGCGCGCCCGCCGTGACGCCCGCCTCGGCCGCGATGCGCCCCAGCGTGACCTGCGCCGGGCCGACCTGCTGCATCACCCGTTGCGTGGCGGCGATCACGTCCGCGTCCGTGGCCTTGCGGGGTCTGGGCATCTTGACAGTTTCTAAATCGGATTTAGAATCATTTCTGTAGTCGCGTTTAGTTTAGCGGGAGCATCATCCAGGCGCGAGGAGCGAAGATGAAGCCGCTGGAGGGAAGGATCGCCGTCGTGGCGGGCGCCACGCGCGGGGCGGGGCGGGGGATTGCGCGGATGCTGGGCGAGGCGGGCGCGACGGTCTGGTGCACGGGGCGCGGCGCGGCGGGATCGCCGTCCGGCGGGCGCCACGCGGAGCGGCCGGAGACGGTGGAAGAGACGGCGCGGATGGTGGACGAGGCCGGCGGCCGCGGCATTGCCGTGCGCGTGGACCACGCGATCGCTGCCGAGGTGGCGGCGCTGTTCGCGCGCATCCGCGACGAGCACGGGCGCCTGGACGTGCTGGTGAACGTGCTCGGCACGCCCCAGGCGGAGTGGAAGCCGTTCTGGGAATTGAAGATCGAGGACGAGCTGCCCGCGTGGGAGGCGTACGTGCGCCCGCACGTCCTGACGGCGTGGCACGCCGCGCCGCTGATGGTGGAGCAGGGACGCGGGCTGATCGCCACCATCCAGGAGAGCCACACGCTGAACTTCTTTGGCGGGATGTTCTACGACCTGGGCCCGCTGGTGCTCAAGCGCGTGATGTACAACCTGGCGGAGGAGCTGGCGCCGCACGGCGTGGCGGCCGTGGCCGTCGCGCCCGGCTTCATGCGGACGGAGGAGGTGCTGGCGTCGTTCGGCGCCACGGAGGAGAGCTGGGCGCGGATGGCGGAGACGAGCGAGCAGGCGAAGGAGTTCGGTCTGGCGGGGAGCGAGACGCCGTGCTTCGTGGGCCGCGCCATCGCCGCGCTGGCGGCGGACCCGGAGGTCATCCGCAAGTCGGGGCGCATCCTGAGCTCGTGGGCCCTGTCGGAGGCGTACGGCTTCACGGACGTCGACGGCCGCCGCCCCAACTGGGGCCGCTATTTTTCCGAGAACTTTCCCCAGTACGCCCACGCCCAACCAAAGACGGGCAGCCGGTGGGAGCTGGTGGAGGTGCCCGCGTAAGGGTCCTCGGCCGAAGAGCCCTCACCCGCTCGCTGTCGCTCGCACCCTCTCCCGCAAACTGCGCGGGAGAGGGTGTACACCCCAGCCCCGCCGTCAGGCGAGCTTCCGTCGCTGGACGATGCGCAGTTGCCGGCTGTCCCCTGTCCCTGTCCCCCGCAGTTCAAGCAGTTGCAGGCTATTCCCTATTCCCTGCAGTCCCTACCGAAACGTCCCCGGGCTCACGCCATACGTCAGGTGATACTTGCCCGTGTCGTCATCCGCGCCCCAAAAGCCCAGTTGCTCGGCCCAGCGCACGTCCTGCAGGCGCCGGCCGCCGAGGGTGAGGAAGCCGGCCGCGCGCGTGCCCACCACGCCCAGCTTGCGCAGGTCGGCGAGGCCGCGAAACACCGTCGTCCCACGCTCCGCCACGATGCGCCTGGCCGAGCCCGGGCCGATGCCGGGGACACGCACCAGTTCCTCGTACGCGGCCGTCCGGACCTCCACGGGAAAGCGCTCGGGATGCGCCAGGGCCCACGTGGTCTTGGGATCGTTGCCCAGCGGCATGTTGCCCGTGCCGTCGAATACCACCTCGTCCGCGCCAAAGCCGTACTGGCGCAGCAGGTAGTCCGCCTGGTACAGCCGCTGCTCGCGCAGCACGGGCGTCTCGGGCGTGCTCTCCATGGGCGTGTCGCGGATGGGGCGAAACGCGCTGAAGTGCGCGTGGTGCACCCCGCCGCCCGCGTACAGCTCCGTCACCTTGCCCAGCAGCGTGCGGTCGCTGTCGGGCGTGGCGCCCACGACGAACTGCATGGTCATCCCCGACGCGCCGCCGGGGCGCAGCGGGTCCGCCGGCTTGCCCTCGCGCCGCTCCAGCTGCTCGCGGCGGACCAGGCGCCGCGCCTGCCGCAGGCCCGTGAGCGTGGTGTCCAGGTTCTTCTCCGGCGCGATGCGCACGAGCGAGTTGCCGCAGGGCGCCTCCAGGTTCACGGAGACGCGGCTGGCCAGCGCCGTCAGCCGCTCCACCTGCGCGGCCTGGCCGCCGGGCACCATCTTGACGTGCACGTAGCCCGCGAAGGCGTAGCGGCCGCGCAGCAGCTCCAGCACGGCGATCAGGTCGTCCATCACCTTCTCGGGGCGCCCGGGGATGCCCGTGGTGATGAACAGCCCGCTGCACCAGCCTCTCCGGTGCGCGTCGAGGAAGATCTTGACCAGCTCCTCGGGCTTGAGGAGCGTGCGGGGCATGTCGCGGTCGCGCCGCATGGGGCAGTAGTGGCAGTTGAAGCTGCACGCGTTGGTCATCAGGATGCGCAGCAGCGACACCTTGCCTTTGCCCGGCACGCGCAGGTCGCGGATGTTCAGCGGCCGCAGGGCGCCCACGTCCTTGGTGTGGCGCAGGCGTGGCGGCAGCGTGCGGTCCTTGCCGTTGGCCCCGTCGTGATCGTCGCCCGCGAGCGTGATGAGCAGGTCGAGCTTCTGCTCCAGGGTCATGTTGTCCACAGCGCCCTCCGTGATCTTCGGCATTTTTTCGTATCCGAATAAATACCGAATCCACCCCGGGCGCAAGTGTCTCGTAGAGAGGACCGAATGACGCCGACCGACCGGCGTGTCACAACGGGCTGATCACGACGTGGCGGGCCCAAGCGATCACGGAGACCAGGGAGCGAATGAATTCGCCGCTGGAAATTCGCGAAGTCCGCCTTCGCGGACTGCGCCTTGAAGTTTGTGCACTTTGTACATAGTCTTCGCGGTCCGCGCAGTCTTCACGTGACGAGCACGCGGGAGCGGTGATGGGAATGAACCATTCGAGCCGGGTGGAGGTCTTTCTCCACCTCGTCTGGTCCACGTGGGACCGGGCGCCACTGTTGACCGCAGGAGTGCGTGAGCGCGTGTACCTGTGCATGCGCCACGAGGCCGCGCGGCTGAAGGTGGAGGTCGTTGAGATTGGCGGGATCGAGGATCACGTGCACGTCTTGGTGCGCTTTCCGGCGACCATCTCCATTTCCGATCTTGTGAAACAGCTGAAAGGCTCGTCGTCGCACCTCGCCAACCACGAGGTGCTGCCGCGCGGCTTCAAGTGGCAAGGCGGATACGGAGCGTCGTCCGTATCACCGCGCCACGTGAACCGCGTGCGGCGATACGTTCTGGACCAGGAGCGCCATCACCGCGAGGGGACGATCTTCGTGGGCGCCGAACCCTGATCACGCTCGTTGGATGCGCCGGCGCTGGGGCCGCGTGCGCGCAGTCCGCGAAGGCGGACTTTGCGAATTTCCAGCGGCGAATTCATTCGCTCCTGGAGCGCTCGGGGCCGACTTCGTGCCCAGACCTCGCCCGTTCCGGACCTCGACTCCTCCACGGCTTTGCACGAGAAACGAAGAAGGGGAGCGGAGGATCGGAATCCTCTGCTCCCCCTCGTGTTTTCGCCTGATCGGCCGATCAGCGGATGACCGACTCCTCCTGGGCCTCGTCGTCGCCGTTGCGGCTGTCGCGGCCGCGGGGCGGACGGCCAAAGCTGTACGAGGCGCTCAGCACGGCGGCGCGCGCGCTCCAGCGGCTGCGGCCAATCTGGATGTGCGTGGGGTCGCGCGTGGTGAACGACGAGCGGTACAGGTCAAACGGGTCCGTCACCATCAGGTTCACCGTCACGCGGTCGCCCATCAGCTGCTGGCGCAGGCCCACGTGCGTCATCAGCGACGACGAGATGCGGCCCTGCGGCACGTCGTACGCCGG
>NZ_DASURI010000362.1:0-4004 GCF_036280135.1 Longimicrobium sp. | reverse complement strand
GTGGACGCCTTCAACCGCACCCTGCAGCGCGTGCAGCTGGAGCGGGGGCAGACGTTCATCTCCCGGACGACGAGCGCGGCCACGGTCTACGGCCGCGACCTGCCCGTGGTGGCCCTGCGCGCCGTGCTGGCCAACCCCCTGACGACGTTCGCGGACATCGACCGCGTGCTGGACGACCAGGCGGCGCTGGGCGCGGAGCTCTCGGCCACGGGCGCGTGGAGAGCGGCATGAGCCAGGGCGTCGCCGACCGGCTGCAGGAGCTGCCGGCGGAGCAGCGCGCCAGGCTCATGGCGGCCCTGCGCGAGCGGGCCGTGCAGCGCGCCGCGCCGTCGGCCATCCCCCGGCGGGACCCGTCCGTCCCGGCGCCGCTCTCGTTCGAGCAGCGGCGGCTGTGGATCGTCAACCAGCTGGACCCCGGCAGCCCCGCGTACAACGAGACGGCCATGCTGCGGCTGAACGGCGGCGTGGACGCGGCGCTGCTGGCGCGCGCCCTGGGCGACGTGCGGGCGCGGCACGAGATCCTGCGGACCACCTTTCACGCGGCGGAGGGCGGGCCCGTGCAGGTGGTCCATCCGCCGTCGCCCGTGCCCCTGCGCGTGGAGGACCTGTCCGCCCTGCCGGAGGACGCGCGGGCGGGCGCCGCGGAGCGCGTCGCGGGGGATGCGCTGGCCGCGCCGTTCGACCTGGCGGCGGGGCCGCTGCTGCGCGCCCTGCTGCTGCGCCTGGGCGCGGACGACGCCGTCGTCGTCCTCGTCATGCACCACATGGTCACGGACGGCACCTCCAAGGCCCTGCTCACGCGCGAGCTCCGCGAGCGCTACGGGGCCCTGGCCGCCGGACGCGCGGAGCCGCTGCCGGAGCTGCCCCTGCAGTTCGGGGACTGGGCCGCGTGGCAGCACCAGTGGGTGCGGCAGCCGGAGTTCGCCGCGCACCTGGACTTCTGGACGCGCGCCCTGGACGGCGCCCCGGAGCTGCTGGAGCTGCCCACGGACCGGCCCCGCCCCCCCGTGGCCAGCCGCCGCGGCGCCGCCCGCCCGCTGCACCTGCCCCGCGCCCTGGCCGACGCCCTGCGCGACTTGGCGGTGGGGGAGGGGTGCACGCTGTTCATCGTCCTCCTGGCCGCGTGGCAGGCGCTGCTGGCGCGCTACGCCGGCCAGGACGACGTCGTCGTGGGCACCACGGCCGCCAACCGCACCCGCGAGGAGACGGAGGGGCTCATGGGGCCCTTCTTCAACGTGCTGGCCCTGCGCGGCGACCTGTCCGGCGACCCCACCGTGCGCGAGCTGCTGGCCCGCCTGCGGCGCACGACGCTGGGCGCGTACGAGCACCAGTCCGCCCCGTTCGAAAAGGTGGTCGAGGCCGTGCGCCCCGCGCGCAGCCTGAGCCACGAGCCCCTGTTCCAGGTGCTCTTCGAGCTGCAGAACGGGGCCGGCCCCGGCGCGCCCCTGCCCCCGGCGCCGTCGGGCCCGGCGGCCGTGCACCCGTCCACGGGCGCGGCCAAGTACGACCTCACGCTCATCGCCTCGGAGCACCAGGGCGGCATCACGGGGACGCTGGAGTACGCCACGGACCTGTTCGACCCCGCCACGGCGGACCGGCTCCTGGCGCACTACCGCGTGCTGCTGGAGGGCTTCGCCGCGCACCCCGGCCGCCGCCTGTCGGAGCTCGGCCTGCTGCGCGACGGCGAGCGCGCCACGGTGGTGGATGCGTGGAACCGCACGGCGCATCCCTATCCGCACGCCTGCATCCACGCCCTGTTCGAGGCACAGGCCGCGCGGACGCCGGACGCCGTCGCCGTGGTGCACGCGGACGGGCGGATGACGTACGCGGCGCTGGACGGGGCCGCCAACCGCGTCGCGCACCTGCTGCGCGCGCGGGGGATTGGCCCGGAGGACCGCGTGGCGCTGTGCCTGGAGCGGGGGATGGAGCTGCTCCCCGCGTTCTTCGGCATCCTCAAGGCCGGCGCGGCGTACGTCCCGCTGGACCCCACGCACCCGGCGGATCGGCTCGGCTACATGCTGGCGGACAGCGGCGCGCGGATGCTCCTGAGCCAGTCGTGGCTGGCGGACCGGCTGCCGGCGGATCGGCCGGAGACGCTGTTCCTGGACGCGGTGGCGGACGAGATCGCGGCCCTGCCGGCGGATCGGCCCAAGGTGGACGTCACGCCGGAGAACCTGGCGTACGTCTACTACACGTCCGGGTCGACCGGGCGGCCCAAGGGCGTGGCCATGCACCACTACGGCCCGGCGAACTACTTCGCCTGGGGCGCGGAGGCGTACCGCGCGGCGGACGGTCGCGGCGCGCCCGTCTTCAGCTCGATGGCGGTGGACCTGACGCTGGCGAACTTCATCCCCCTGTTCCGCGGGGCGCGCGTCGAGCTGCTGCGGGAGGGGCCGGGGGTGGAGGCGCTGGCGGAGGCCATCCGCCGCGAGCCGGGCTTCAGCATGATCAAGATCACCCCCACGCACCTGGCGCTGCTGAACGGCGAGCTGTCGCCGGGGGACGCCGCGCGCAGCACGGGGACGCTCGTCATCGGCGCGGACAACCTGCTGGCGGAGCCCACGCGCTTCTGGCAGCGCCACGCGCCCACGGTCCGCCTGCTGAACGAGTACGGGCCCACGGAGACGGTGGTGGGCTGCTCGCTGTACGAGATGCCCGCGGGGCGGCACACGGCGGGGCGCATCCCCATCGGCAGGCCCATCTGGAACATCACCATGTACGTGCTGGACGGGCACATGCGGCCCGTTCCCCCCGGCGTGCCCGGCGAGCTGTACATCGGCGGGATCGGCGTCGCCCGCGGCTACCTGGGCCGCCCGGGGCTGACGGCGGAGAAGTTCGTCCCCGACCCGTTCGCGCCCGCGCCCGGCGCGCGGCTGTACCGCACGGGGGACCTCGCCCGCTTCCTGGAGGGCGGCGACATCGAGTTCCTGGGGCGGATGGACTTCCAGGTCAAGATCCGCGGCTACCGCATCGAGACGGGGGAGATCGAGAACGTCCTGGCCGCGCAGCCCGGCGTGCGCGACGTGCTGGTGATGGCCCGCGCGGACGGCGCCGGCGGCCTGCGCCTGGTGGCGTACGTGGCCGGGGACGCGGCCGCGCACGACGCGGAGGCCCTGCGGCGCGTTCTTCGGCGGACGCTGCCGGAGTACATGGTCCCCGCCGCGTGGGTCTTCCTGGACCGCTTTCCCGTGGGCTCCACGGGCAAGATCGACCGGCGCTCGCTCCCCGAGCCCGCCGCGGCGGAGCGGACGGACGGCGACGGGTACGCCGCGCCGCGGACGGAGACGGAGCGCGCGCTCGTGGACCTGTGGCAGGAGGTGCTGTCCGTGGCCCGCGTGGGCGTGGACGACGACTTCTTTGCCCTGGGCGGGCACTCCATGCTGGCCCTGCGGGCCATGACGGAGGTCCGCCGCCGCTTCGGGGCGGAGCTGCCCCTGTCCGCGCTCTTCGAGCACCCCACGGTGGCGGGGCTGGCGCGGCTGCTGGACGGCGCGGGGGACGAGACGGCGGACCCGTCGTCGGCGTCGCCCCTGGTGGCCCTGCAGCCCCACGGCGACCGCGTTCCCCTCTTTTTCGTGCACCCCGTGGGCGGGCAGGTGCTCTGCTACACGGACCTGGCCCGGCACCTGGGCCCGGACCAGCCGTTCTACGCCCTGCAGGCCCGCGACCTGGCCGCGGCGGCCGGCCAGGCGGTGACGGTGGAGGCCATGGCCGCCGAGTACGTGGCCGCCATCCGCCGCGCCCGCCCCCATGGCCCGTACCTGCTGGGCGGATGGTCGTTCGGCGCGTTCGTGGCCTTCGAGATGGCCCGCCAGCTGGCGGACGCGGGCCAGGCGGTGCCCCTGGTGGCCCTGCTGGACCCGGACTCGCCGGAGCAGGCGCGCCGCACGGCGGACGTGGAAGAAGCGGTGCTGCTGGCCCACCTGGCGCGCGAGCAGGCCCTGCAGGCGGGGCGCGCCCTGGCGCTCACGGCCGGCGACCTGCGGCCGCTGGACGCCGGCGCC
>NZ_DASURI010000361.1:0-6330 GCF_036280135.1 Longimicrobium sp. | reverse complement strand
TGCGGATGGCGGTGCGGCTGGAGGAAAACGGCCTCACGCTCCAGGCCCTGGCCGAGGTTCAGCGCTGGCAGGGGCGGCTGCGCGAGAGCCTGGCCACGCTCACCCGCGCCACGAGCCTGCCGCGCCCCACGGCGGACCTTTGGGGCGAGCGGGGCTACACGGAGGTCCGGCTGGGCGATCTGCCCGCCGCGGCGGCGTCGTTCGCCCGCGCGGACGTGCTGGACCCCACCTACTTTGCCCGCAACGCGTACCATCGCAAGCTGTGGGACGCCTCCCGCGCCGGCCGGATGCCGCCCGAGTTCTCGCCCTGATCCGCCATGTGGATACGAAGCGGCCCCGCGCTCCATGCGCGGGGCCGCTTTTGTCGTGTGACGTATATCGAATCCGGAAAAGCAGTTGTCTTCCTGAGGGGCCCTCACGAACTCAACCACGCTGGATGCGTTCGGCCCCGAAGGATCTTCCCGCCCTGGCAAGGACCCGGTCCGGTAGCGAAGTGCCTGCCTCGCGACGGAGATCCTTCGGGCGCGCCCACAATCCCGTGAACGGGCGAGTTTGGCGCGGGGGCTCTCTCAGGAAATCAACATCGATGTGAAGTGTTTGTGCGGATCCGGTTTTACTCCGCTCCCGCGCCGAACGCGGCCGCGTCGGGGATGCGCCAGATGGAGGGCGTGCCCAGCTCCACGCTGTTCCCGGCGGGATCGCGAAGGTAGATCGACCGGCCGCCGCCCGGCCACTCGCGCTCCATCTCGACCTCCACGCCGTGCGTCCGCAGGTGCGCGCGCCACGCATCCATCTCGTCCGCGCCCATGGCGAAGCACACGTGCCCCGGGCCCGTGGCGCCGTGCCCCGGGACCACGCCGCCGTCCGCCGTCGCGGCGGGGTTGAAGACGAGGAACACGCGTCCGCCGCAGCGAAAGAAGACGTGCCGGTCCTCCACGCGCGTGATCACCTCCATCCCCAGGACGGCGCTGTAGAACCGCTCCGCCGCCTCCAGGTCGTCCGCGTAGACGCAGGCCTCCAGGATCTCTCGCGCGTGCATCGTCGGGCCGATCACGGGTGGATTACGACGGACCAACGGCTGGATGTCGCTCGCGGAAGATCCACGCCAGACAGCCGGAACTCCGCCGTGCAGTCCGCGAAGGCAACGCGAGGCAGACTTTGCGGAGTTCCAGCGGCGAATTCATTCGCTCCGGCTCGGAGACGGCCGTTGCCGGATCAGCTCGGCATTTGGTCCACCCCGCTCCCCCCGCGTGGGACCCGCCACGCCGAAGTCGGCTGTCCGCGCGCCTAGTCCGCTCCGCAGATGCTGTCCAGCTGCGTGAAGTCGATCTGCACCTCGCGGGGCTTGGAGCCGTCGGGCGGGCCCAGGACGCCGGCAAAGTGCAGCTGGTCGATGATCCGCGCCGCGCGCCCGTAGCCGATGCGAAGGCGCCGCTGCAGCAGCGACGTGCTTCCGCCCTGGTGCTGGATGCACAGCTCCGCGGCCTGCCGGAACAGCTTGTCGCGCTCGCCCGGCTCCTCGTCGCTCTCCAGCTCGCCGCTGTCCTCCTGCGCGCGCACCTCGTCCAGGATGTTGGCCTCGGCGCGGGTGCTCTCCGCCGGGTCCAGCCCCGCCGCCAGCGCCTCCTCGCGCCGCAGGCGGGCCTGCTCCCGGTACCAGCCCATCATCGCCTCGGTCTCTTCCGTGCTCAGGTACGCGCCCTGGAGACGCACGGGCTCGCTGCTGGCCGGCGGCAGCATGAGCATGTCGCCGTTGCCCAGCAGGGCATCCGCGCCGTTCTGGTCCAGGATCGTCCGGCTGTCCACCTTGGACGACACGCGGAAGGCGATGCGGCTGGGGAAGTTGGCCTTGATCAGGCCCGTGATGACGTTCACGGACGGGCGCTGCGTGGCCAGGATGAGGTGGATGCCGATGGCGCGGGCCTTTTGCGCCAGCAGCGCGAGCGGCTTTTCCACGTCGCCCTGCACGGTCATCATCAGGTCCGCCAGCTCGTCGATGATGACGACGATGTACGGCAGCTCGCCGCCCTTGTACAGCCAGCGGTCCGGGTCACCCTCCTCGCCGTCCGCCTCGGCCGAGCGCAGGATGGAGCCCTGCTCAATCTTCTTGTTGAAGTCCTGCAGGTTGCGCACGCCGTTCACGGACAGGAGCGTGTACCGGCGCTCCATCTCCAGCACCGCCCACTTGAGGACGGCCGCGGCGTCGTTGTTGTCCGTGACGACGGGGTGCCGCAGGTGGGGGAGGTCGTTGTACATCGACAGCTCCACCATCTTGGGATCCACCATCAGGAACCGCAGCGTGCGCGGCGTGTGACGGAAGATGAGCGACGTGATGATGGTGTTGACGCACACCGACTTGCCCGAGCCGGTGGCGCCCGCGATCAGCAGGTGGGGCATCTTGGCCAGGTCCACCACCGTGGACCGGCCCGCGATGTCCTTGCCCAGGGCCAGCGGAAGCGCCGCCTTGGTGGAGCGGAACGCGGGCGACTCGATGGTCTCGCGAAAGTAGACCATCTGCGGCTCGGGGTTGGGCACCTCCACGCCCACGGCGCCCTTGCCGGGGATGGGCGCCACGATGCGCACGGACGGCGCGCGCAGGGCCAGCGCCAGGTCCGCCTCCAGGTTGGCGATGCGGGCCACCTTGATGCCCGGCGCGGGGCTCACCTCGAACTGCGTGACGACGGGGCCCGTCGTCATCCCCACGATCTCGCCCTCGATCTTGAACGTGGCCAGCTTGTCGATGAGCACCTGGCCCAGCTTGTCCAGCTCCTGCCGTCCCCGCGCCTCGTCGCGCGGCGGCGCGGCCACGAGCAGCCCCGGTGTGGGCAGGTCCGTGCTGTACGGGTCGCCGCTGTCCTCCGGCAGCAGCTCCACCTGCTCCGCCACGATGCCGCGGGGGCCGGCGGGCTTGGCCGCCTTGCCGTTCGCCTTTTCCGGCCTGGCGGCGGGCGCGGCTGCCGGCACCGGGGCGCTGGCCGTTGGCGCCGGGGGCACGGCGGGCGCGACCGGCGGATCGAGCTGCGTGGCGTCCGGGTCGATGGCCGGCTGCACGTCGTCGTCCCAGTCGCCGTCCGCCTCGAACTCGAACTCCGCGTCCTCCACGCCCGGATCGTCCGCCCGCGGGATGGCGGGCAGCGGATTCGCCACGGGGGCCGCGCCGCCGCGCCTGGGCAGCAGCTTGAGCGGGCTGGGGAGGGCGATGGCGGGGCGGGGCAGGGCCACGGCTGCCTGCCGCGCGTGGTTCATGGCGAACCGTCCGCCGTAGAACGCCGTTCGCAGGGGGTTCCAGCCCACCGTCGCCACGGAGAGGGCGGCAAAGAGAAAGAAGAGGACGATGGCGCCGCCCACCGCGGAGAGCGCGGATACCAGCAGCAGCCCCGTGGCGGCGCCCAGCCACCCGGCGGCCGGCGTGGGATCGCCCGCCGTGCCGCCCAGGATGGAGATGGCGCTGGGGACCAGGACGACGAGCCCCGCGAAGAGGAGGGTCCAGCGCAGCGCGATGCTGGGGTCCACCTTGCGAAAGCAGAACACGCCCCAGAGCGCGGCAAGGATGGGGAGCGCCACGGCGCCCACGCCCATGAAGCCCGTGAGCCCGCCGCGAAGCGCCTCGCCGGCCACGCCGACGATGTTGCCGGCCGGGAACACGCGCGCCGCGCCCTCGCCAAAGGCCGCGAGGGGGATGAGGCTCAGGGCGAGCAGCAGTGCCAGGGCAAACAGCCCCAGGCCCCACAGCTCGCGTCGCTGCTTGTCGTCCAGGGAAAACATTCGGCTCCAGGTAGAGCAGTGCCGAGTTCTGCGGAAGGGAACGCTTGAGGCAACAAGATAGCGTGGACGGGCCCTTCGGGGAACTACCGGGATGGAACGGACGTTCTCGTTCGGCTTGGCCGTGCGGAACGCCGGTGTGGGGCGATGACGCGAAAGCCCGTCCGGCGGATGCACGCGGACGGGCCTTGTCGCACGCCTGTGGACCGATCAGCGAGGCGGAGCCGCTGCCGGCTGCTCGCCTGGCGGATTTTCCTCCTTCGGGTAGACGTAGACGAGCTCCAGTTCTTCCGCTCCCCGCCGCACGAGCATCAGGTAGCGGGTTCCCGCTACCCTCACCGGGAAGAACGGGTGATACCGCATGTCCTGTCCGTCGATGGCGATGATGGTATCCCCCGCCATCATGCCCGCGGCGGCGGCGGCGGACCCGCTCCATACAGTCCCGACGATCGGGTAGACGTAGGGATCGTTTCCGGGGCCGGGGCGCATGATGGTGGAGAATCCCCAGCTCGGGCCACGCGGTGGGATTTCGGCACCCGGGAACGTATACTCGTGGCGCGTTCCGGAGCCCGGCTGCGCGTGCGCCATCTGCGGATGCAGCAGCAGGCCCATCCCCAGGGCTAGCAGGTACGTTCTTGTGTTCACCGGAATCCCTATCCTGAAAGAAGGAGCGTAGTTCGACCACACGCGGCACATTTGCATCGCTTCGTACCTGGGCTGCGGTTTGGCTCAGGTCGGCTCAACGCATGTGACGAGCTGAATGCTTACGCTGCCGTCGGCTGCGCAACTGTAGACGACACTGGACGGCTTGGAGCTCTTGGCCCCGCAGTATGCCGTTGCGTACGCGGTGGCATACAGACCGGCGGCCTGAAGGTCGCAGCTCGCCGCTCCCGCTTCAGCGGCTCGGGCGGTGTTCAGGTGGGCGCCACCCACCAAGGTTACGAGCGCGAGGCTGATCCGGAACGTTCGAGCGTTCATGGTCTGCTCCTGGACAGAGGTGAAAGATCTCGGAGACAGCCGTCCGGCTGGCGAGCCGGGGCCAGCTCACTCGGCGGGCGGAACAGCCGCGCGCGCTATCACTGCCCTCAGCGTATCAAGCGGCGGCGTTCCGGTAAACCGAAGGTCGTTGATCAGCAAGGTCGGTGTGCCGCTCACCTTCAACTCACTGGCGGCCATCGTGTCGGCGTGCAGCGTCTGACTCGGAGCGCCGGCGGCCATGCATCCGTCGAACGCGCGAACGTCGGGAACCCCGGCATTCACCGCGAACCGGTTCCAGGGGGCAAGTCCGATATCCGCCTGGTCAATGAACAATGCGTCGTGAAAAGCCGAAAAACGGTCCTGCTGGGCTGCGCACTCGCTGGCCCGTGCGGCCTCGATCGCGAACGGGTGCATGGACAGGGGAGAGTGGCGATGGATGATCGCCAGCTGTTCGGGAAACTCCGTCCGCAGTGCCTTGACGTGCGCGGCAAGGAGCCGGCAGGCGGGACACTGGAAATCAGAAAAGACCACCATCGTGACAGGGGCGTTCTCCGGTCCGGAGCGATGCCCGCCCTGTGCATAGGCGCGCCAGTTGGGCACTGTGGTCGGCGCCGAAGTCTCTGCCGAAGCAGCCGGTTTGAAGAACTCCTGCCGGATGACGAGGCCTGTAACGATGACGGCGCAAACCGTAAGGACCCCGTTCATCAGCACTCCCAGCACCTTCCGCATACGCTACTCTCGATGAGACTTTGTTTCAGGACGGATGCCCAAGGTGCGCGTCCACCTTGGGTCCAACCGGTTCAGGTCGGCGTGACGCAGGTAACGCTCTCGATGTTGGCCGTGCCGTCCAGGTTGCAGGTGTACACCACGCCCACCGGCTTTTGCTTCTTCGTGGCGCATAGACCGGCGGCATAGCCTTGAGCGTAAGAGTCGCAATCAGTATTCGCAGGCGCGGAAGCCTGGGCGGAGTTGAGGTGGAAGGCGCCCGCCAGGGTGATGACGGCGAGACTGACCCTGAACTTGGTTGCGTTCGGCATGGGGCTTGGTCTTTCGGGAAGGGTAGGGTGGAGCATGTCGAGGGGAAGCGTGGACGCGCACGCCCCCGGACGCTATAATTCACGAAATCCGCTGTCAAGTCGTGTCCGGAATCGAGCAAGTTCGGTCATCGGAAAATTCTCCCGGTGACCGCTTGGGCTCGTCTCCCGGCTAAGCAGGAACGGGCAGGATCGTCGATGCCGCGAATCTCCTGCTCGATACACCGCTCCAACCCACCCGCTTCGTTCCGGCAATAAACGTCATGATTGGATGGTCGTTGCTCCGGCGCCTTCCGTATGCGGTCGCCCTGGCCGCTGCCGTGCTCGGGAGTGCGTCCGTGCACGCGCAACCGGGGGCGGGTGCGCCGGGCCTCTCCGGTCGGGTGCTGGACCGCGACCAGGGTGGGCCCATCTCCCAGGCCGTGGTCCGCGTCACGTCCGGGACGGGGCTGTCGCGCGCCGACACCTCGGACGCCGAGGGACGATATGCAGTCCCGTTCCCCGAGGGCGGCGGGCCCTTCTTGGTCCGCGCGGAGCGACTGGGATACCGCGCGCT
>NZ_DASURI010000360.1:0-19556 GCF_036280135.1 Longimicrobium sp. | reverse complement strand
GCCCGGGGGAGCCGCGCGCTTCTCGCGTGTTACGATCGATCTATGACTGCAGCACACGCGCGGTTTTCGGGGGGACGCGCGGGCGGGGAGCGGGGGGCGTCGAACGTGGTCCGTCAGTCCAGCCCTTCGTTCGGCATCCTGTAAGGCAACCCCGCTGCCACCTCGCGCTGAAACGGCATCTGCTGATCCCGCAATCGCTTACCCGCATCCGCCGCTCCCGCCTCGCAATCCGTGTGTCACCTCGCGTGGACAGTTGCGCTCCAGCACGAGTGGACGGGTCGAGGACGGTCTTGCTTTTCCTGCATTCTCACGCAGAGCCGCAGAGGCGCAGAGAACGTCATCGCGCGACGAAGTACTCTGCGTCCTCTGCGGCTCTGCGTGAGAAAATCTGTTGCCGTTGCTTTCAGTTCGCCGCGTTGGGATTGATGACCTCCACCTCGTCCGCGTAGCACCAGCGCCAGTCCTCGCCCGGCTCCATGGACTGCACGATAGGATGGCTGGTGGCATGGAAGTGACGCGTGGCGTGGCGGTTGGGCGAGCTGTCGCAGCAGCCCACGTGGCCGCAGATCAGGCACAGCCGCAGGTGCACCCACCAGTCACCCGTCTTGAGGCACTCCTCGCAGCCCTCCGGCGTCCGCGGCTGGACGCGCTCGTCGATCTGGTCCTCGTGCGTGCACTTCTTCATCGGCGCCTCGAATCCAGGAATAAAGGGGAACGGCGGAACGTCAGAGGTCCGCCAGGTACTGGTGCACGAACGAGATGGCCACCGAACCCTCGCCCACGCCCGACGCCACGCGCTTGACCGAACCGTGCCGCACGTCGCCCGCGCAGAATACGCCGGGCACGCTGGCCTCCAGCAGGAACGGGTCGCGCTCCAGGGGCCACTCGCGGGGCGGCCGGCCGTCACGCATCACGTCCGGGCCCGTGAGGATGAAGCCGTGGTTGTCGCGCATCACGCAGTCGCCCAGCCAGTCCGTGTTGGGCATGGCGCCGATGAAGATGAACAGCGCCGCCGCCTCCACCCTGCGCGTGGCGCCGCCGCCCGTCATCAGCGTGAGCTCCTCCAGCCGGCCGTCGCCGTGGGCCGCGTGCACCTGCGTGTGGTGGTGCACGTGGATGTTCTCCGTCCGCTCGATCTGGTCCACCAGGTACTGCGACATGGTCTTGCCCAGGTCATCCCCGCGCAGAACGATGTTCACGGACCGCGCGACGGTGGCCAGGTACACGGCCGCCTGCCCCGCGCTGTTGCCCGCGCCCACGATGTACACGTCGCGCCCCGTGCACGACAGCGCCTCCGTCATCGTGCTGCCGTAGTAGATGCCGGCCCCCGTGAGCGCCTCCACCCCCTCCGCCGCCAGCTTTCGGTACTGCACGCCGCAGGTGACCATCACGGCGTGGCAGCTGAGCTCGCCGCCGTCGCTCGTGGACAGGTAGCGGTAGGGGCCGTCCAGCCGCAGCCCCGTGGCCTGCACGGGCGTGAGCAGCTCCGCGCCGAACTTGCGCGCCTGCGCCACGGCCCGCCGCGTGAGGTCCGCGCCGCTCAGCCCCCGCGGAAAGCCCAGGTAGTTCTCGATGAGCGCCGACGTGCCCGCCTGCCCGCCGGGCGCCTCGGCGTCCAGCACCACCGTCTTGAGCCCCTCCGACGCGCCGTACACGGCCGCCGCCAGCCCCGCCGGCCCCGCGCCGATGATGGCCAGGTCGTAGAACGGCTTGTCCGCCTGCGTCTTGAGGCCGGCCTTCTCCGCCACCTCGCGTGTGCCCGGCTGCACCAGCACGGCGCCGTCGGGAAAGAGGACGACGGGCAGCTGGTGCGGGCTGGCGCCGGCCGCGCTCAGCAGCTCCCGGGCGTCCTTGTCGGACTCGATGTCCAGGGCGCGGTAGGGCACCTGGTTGCGGGCCAGGAAGTCCTTGATGTCGTGCACCTGCGGCGACCAGCGCGGGCCGATGATGCGGATGCCCTCGAACCCCGGCCGCCACCCCGCGCGCCAGTCGTCCAGCAGGTCGTCCACCACCGGGTACAGGTTCTCCTCCGGCGGGTCCCACGGCTTCTGGAAGTAGTAGTCCACCCCCGCGCGGTTGATGGCGCCGATGGCCGCCTCGATGTCGGCGTACGCCGTGAGGATGGCGCGCTTGGCCGTGGGCGCCAGCTGCGTGCTGGCCTCCAGGAACTCCACGCCGCTCATCCCCGGCATGCGCTGGTCGGCCAGCAGCAGCGCCACGGGGTCGCCGCGGACGCTCAGCTGGCGCAGCAGGTCCAGCGCCGCCGGGCCGGACGCGGCGGACAGGACGCGGTAGTCGCGGACGTAGCGGCGCTTGAGGTCGCGCTCCACGGCGCGCAGGACCTCGGGATCGTCGTCCACGGTAAGGAGGACGGGCCGTGCTGCCATTCGTGCGCTTTCGTCTGGGAGATGGTGGGGCGGATGCGAACCCGGTCGCAGCAGTCGGAAGATAGTCGCCCGCGCAAGGGTCCAGTAGTCGCCGATTGCGGATCTGATCCGGTACGACCGTCTCCCGGCCGGCGTCCGGTTCCGAACCAGGCATCCGTTCCGAACCAGGCATCCGTTCCGAGCCGGCATCCGTTCCGAGCCGGCATCCGTTCCGAACCAGGCGTCCGTTCCGAACCAGGCGTCCGTTTCGGGACGGAGCGAATGGTGCAGATTGCGGATCGGATCCGGTACGGCCGTCTCCCAGCCGGAGCGAATGAATTCGCCGCTGGAAGTTCGCGAAGTCCGCCTGCGCGGACTGCCCTGGCGGGGCGACGCCATGCGCACCATGGCAGCCTTCTCGATAGCTCGAACGCTGCCCTGGTGCACAAAGACGGCGTGCGGCAGGAGCGGTCGGCGCAGGCCGACATCACGTTGTCAGAGCCGCGAATTCATTCGCCGGGGCTGGGGCACCGCGCTGTCTGCACGGGTCCGCAACCGGCACAATCCGCCGTCGTCCCCGCGCCGAATCCGCCGATCCGCCATCGTCAGCCCGCCGATCCGCCGAGTCTGTTAATCCGCCGAGTCCGTTGATCCGCCGAATCCGCCGAATCCGCCGAATCCGCCGAATCCGCCGGCGGGGGCGCGGGCTGGCCCAGCACCACGTCCGGCTGCGCCTCCGGTGCGTCCGCGGCCGTGCTCGCCGGGCGCGGGGGCGGGTCGATGGGCAGCAGGATGCTGAACCGCGTCTCGCCGGGGACGGACGTCACGTCGATGGTGCCGCCGTGGCCCTGCGTGATGATGTGGTGCACCACGTCCAGCCCCAGCCCCGTGCCCACGCCCACGGGCTTGGTGGAAAAGAACGGCTCCCAGATGCGCGGAAGCAGCTCCGCGGGGATGCCGTGCCCGCTGTCCGTGATCTCCACGAGCACGTGCGTGTCGCGCGGCGCCGTGCGGACGGTGATGCGCCCCGTGTCGCGCGGCACGGCGTCGATGGCGTTGTCCAGCAGGTTGGTCCACACCTGGTTCAGCTCGCCGGGGTGGGCGGCGATGCGCGGCAGGTCCGGCGCGTAGTCGCGGACGACGTTCACGCCGCAGTGGCGGATGCGGTGCGCCAGCATGGTGAGCGTGCTTTCCAGCCCCGCGTGCACGTCCGTCTGCACCCGCGCCGCGCCGCCGTCCATGTGCGAGTACGACTTGACGGCGCTCACGAGCGACGAGATGCGGGCCGATGCCTCCTCGATCTCGCGCAGCAGCGACTCCGCCGCCAGGTCCGCCCCCAGCCAGGTGAACGCGGCCGGGGTGAGCGAGCACGCCTGCAGGTCCCCCGCCTCCAGCCCTGCGTCGGCCAGCGATCCGGCGATGTCCCACGCGCGGTCCACGCCGCGCTCCTCCAGGGCCGCGGCCAGTGCGTCCTCGCGCTCGCTGCGCGCCAGGGCGTCGGCCGCGGGAAAGGAGCCGCGTGCGTCCAGCAGCTCCTGGATGGCCGAGCGCGCCTGCTCGTCGCCCACGAACTGCAGCGTGGCCTCGCGCAGACCGTCCAGCATCTCGCGCAGGCGCTGGGCGGAGCGGCGCGCGGCGGCGGCCGGGTTGTTGAGCTCGTGGGCCAGCCCCGCGGAAAGCTTGCCCAGCGCCAGCAGCCGGTCCCACTGCTCGTCCGTGCGCGTGGTCTGCCGTACGCGCTCCACCATGAGCGTGACGAGCGGCTGCTCCAGCGACGGGATGGCGTGCAGCAGCGCGGCAAAGTGCTCGTCGGGGAGGATCCACACGCGCGACGGGAGCACGGCGCGCCCCGTCCCCGCCCAGCGCGCCATGCGCGAGAACGGCAGCTTGCCCGACACGTCGCCCGCGCGGGCGATGAACACGCGGGACTCCGGCGCGTTCTGCGGGCGCGAGTGCACCTCGCCCTCCAGCATGGCGAACATGGCGTTGGCCGGGTCGCCGAACTGGAAGAGCGAATCACCCGCCTGGAGCGAACGGACATGTCCGTGCTCCGCGAGCCAGGCGAGGTCGCCGGGCGCGAGGTCCTGGAACAGGTGGATGCGCCGCAGCTCGTCCGCGAGGGCCGGCGCGTCGGTGCTGATCATGGCGGGGCGGGGCAGGGGGCTGGGACGATGATCCGGATCGCGCACGTGCCTCGCATTTTCGCGATCCACGGCGCGCGGCGAAAGGGGCGGGGGGGGACATCGCGGGATGATGGACATCACGCGGAGGGCGAGCGCCCCCCATCCCCGGCCCTTCCCCCACAAACAGCGTGGGGGAAGGGAGAACTTCGTCGTGGGCTCCGGGTCCGTGCTGCTTGGTGAAGTGTGTCTCGCCCGCGGAGGGCCCCCTCCCCCCGACCCCCTGCCCCCGCTTCGCGGGGGAGGGGGAGAACTGCGGCTCACACCCCAGTCCGCTGCGGTGCACGATCTCGCCCTCACGACAAACCCCTCCCCCGAAGTTGGGGGAGGGGTCGACCGACGTTGCGAGGAACGAGCAAAAGGAGGTCGGGGGAGAGGGCCCCGTTGCGCAGCGACGGGAACCCGCCTCGTCCGGACCTCTGCCGCCCGGCGCAGCTCCTCGTAGAAGTATACACCCTCTCCCGCGCAGTTTGCGGGAGAGGGTGCGAGCGACAGCGAGCGGGTGAGGGCCTACGCCGGCGCCTGCTCCAGCGCGCCCTCGAACTCGCTGAAGTCCGGGTCCGGCAGCTCCGCGTACACCGGGTTGGAGAGGTACCGCTCGCCGAAGTCGCAGACGATGCTCACGATCAGCTTGCCCTGCATCTCCGGCCGCGCGGCCACCTGCAGCGCCGCCCAGGTGATGCTCCCCGACGAGATCCCCGCGAAGATCGCCTCCTCGCGGGCCAGCCGCCGCGCCGTGGCGATGGCATCGTCGTTGGTCACGGTGATGATCTCGTCGTAGATCCCCGTGTCCAGGTTGCCCGGCACGAACCCCGGCCCGATGCCCTGCTGCTTGTGCGGCGACGGCGACCCGCCCGAGAGCACGGGGCTTTCCGCCGGCTCCACGACGACGATGCGCAGGTCGGGCTTCTGCTCCTTGAGGAACCTGCCCGCGCCGCTGATGGTGCCGCCCGTGCCCACGCTGGCCACGAAGACGTCGACCTGTCCGTCCGTGTCGGCCCAGATCTCCGGACCCGTCGTGCGGTAGTGGATGCGCGGGTTGGCCGGGTTGTCGAACTGCCGCGGCATCCATGCGCGGTCGCCCAGCTTTCCCGCGATCTCCTCCGCCCGGGCGATGGCGCCCTTCATCCCCTTGGGGCCCTCCGTGAGCACCACCTTGCACCCCAGCGCGCGCAGCATGTTGCGGCGCTCGACCGTCATGGTCTCCGGCATGACGAAGATGCAGCGGAACCCGCGCGCCACGGCCGCGTACGCCACGCCGATCCCCGTGTTGCCGCTCGTGGGCTCCACCACCACCATGCCGGGCGTGAGCACCCCCCGCTCGATGGCGTCGTCCACCATGGCCGCGCCGATGCGGTCCTTGACGCTGTTGAACGGGTTGAAGCCCTCGTGCTTCACGACCAGGCGCCCCGGCAGCCCGGCCGCCAGGCGGTTGAGCTGGATGAGCGGCGTGTCGCCCATCGTCTGCGTGACGTCCCCGAAGATGCGTCCCCGTGGCATCGTATCGTCCCCCCGTCCCCGGTGTGAATCGCGTGCGGTCCGGCCGGTTCGCCGGAGCGCGGTTGATCGGCGGCCCATCCCCGGACGCGCGCCGCGCCCGTCCATCCCTCCTGATAGCGGGCCAGCGCCCACCCGGTTCCCCGGATCTGCCGAATCCGCTGCGGGGATCCACCGACGCCCCCGCGATCCCGCCCCGTCAAACGCCCGCTATTCCCTATTCCCTGTTCCCTATTCCCTGCAGTCCCCGGTACTTTCCCCGCCGCACCCCGCGCACTATCGTGCGCCGGCCACGTTTCCCGCACACTCCATCCGCCGAGCTCCCCATGACGCGAACCACCCTTCGCGCGCTCGCGCTGCTGGCGCTGCTCCCGGCCGCTCCGGCGGCGGCGCAGACCGCGCGCGACCTGCCGGCCCCGCCGGTGGCCCGCATTGTCCCCCGGACGGACACCCTGCACGGCGACGTGCGGGTGGACAACTACTTCTGGCTGCGCGACCGCCGGAACCCCGAGGTGATCTCGTACCTGGAAGCGGAGAACCGCTACACCGACACGGCCATGGCGGCCACGCGGCAGCTGCAGGAGACGCTGTACCAGGAGATCCTGGGCCGCATTCGCCAGACGGACCTGTCCGTGCCGGACCGCATTGGCCCGTACTTCTACTACACGCGCACGGAGGAGGGAAAGCAGTATCCCATCTTTGCCCGGCGCCGCGGCGGCATGGACGCGCCCGAGGAGGTGTACTTCGACCAGAACCAGATGGCGCAGGGGGCGCGGTACTACACGCTGGGCGCGTTCAGCGTGTCGCCGGACCACCGCTGGCTGGCCTTTGCCGTCGACACCGCGGGATCGGAGAAGTTCATCCTGATGGTGAAGAACCTGGAAACGGGCGAGGTGCTGCCGGACCGCATCGAGAACGTGGCCTTCGGCGCCACGTGGGCGGCGGACAACCGGCACCTGTTCTACGCGCGGATGGACGCGGCGCAGCGCCCGGACCGCATCTTTCGCCACGCCGTGGGCAGCGACCCGTCGGCCGACGTGCAGATCTACCACGAGCCGGACGTGCTCTTTCGCGCCGGCGTGGGGCGGACCAAGGACGACCGGTTCATCGTCGTGAGCAGCGGCAGCTTCACGTCCAGCGAGATGTACGTGATCCCCGCCGACCGCCCCACGGAGTCCCCGCGCCTGGTGAGCCCCCGGCAAAAGGACGTGGTCTACTCGCTGGCCCACCAGGGTGACCGGTTCATCATCCGCACCAACGCGGACGGCGCCACCAACTTCAAGCTGATGTGGGCGCCGGACGGCGATCCGTCCCGGGCCGCCTGGCGCGAGCTGGTGCCCCAGCGCGACGGCGTGCTGCTGGAGGGCATCGACGTCTTTCGCGACCACCTGGTGATGTACGAGCGGGGCAACGCGCTGCGCAACATCCGCATCCGCAACGTCCGCACGGGCGACGAGCACACCATCGCCTTTGCCGAGCCGGTGTACACGGCGGGCGGCGGCTCCAACCCGGAGTACGACACGAACACGCTGCGGTTCAGCTACCAGTCCATGGTGACGCCGTCGGCCGTGTACGACTACGACATGAACACGCGGCAGCGCGAGCTCAGGAAGCAGACGGAAGTCATCGGATACGACCCGTCGCTGTACGCGTCGGAGCGCACCTGGGCGCGGGCCGCCGACGGCGCCATGGTCCCCGTCTCGCTCGTGTACCGCAAGCCGCTGGCGCGGGACGGCGCGCGGCCCATGCTGCTGTACGCGTACGGCAGCTACGGAAACAGCACGGACCCCACGTTCTCGTCCGCCAACCTGAGCCTGCTGGACCGCGGCGTGGTGTTCGCCATCGCGCACATCCGCGGCGGGCAGGAGATGGGCCGGGCCTGGTACGACCAGGGCAAGATGCTCAACAAGCGCAACACGTTCACGGACTTTGTCGCCGCGGCGGAGCACCTGGTGCGCGAGGGGTACACGTCGCGCGAGCGGCTGGCCATCCGCGGCGGCAGCGCCGGCGGCCTGCTGATGGGCGCCGTGGTGAACATGCGCCCGGACCTGTTTCGCGCGGTGGTGGCCGACGTGCCGTTCGTGGACGTGATCAACACTATGGCCGACGCGTCCATCCCCCTCACGGCGGGCGAGTGGGAACAGTGGGGCAACCCCGCCAACGAGGCGGAGTACCGCTACATGCTGTCGTACTCGCCGTACGACAACGTGGAGCGCAAGGCGTATCCCACCATGCTGGTGACGACGGGGCTCAACGATCCGCGCGTGGCGTACTGGGAGCCCGCCAAGTGGGTGGCCCGCCTGCGGTCGATGAAGACGGACGCCAACCTGCTGCTGCTGCGCACCAACATGGGTGCGGGCCACGGCGGCTCGTCGGGCCGATACGACGCGCTGCGCGAGACGGCGTTCCGCTACGCCTTCATCCTGCACAACCTGGGCATCGACCGCTGACGCGGACGGGATGACCCGCGCTCCGCGGACGCGGTCCGCGGATGCGGTCCGCGGATGAACGGGACGAAAGGACGGGCGCACGGCACCTTTGCCGTGCGCCGTTTTCTGTTGTCCGGAGAGTCGGCCCACATCCGATTCACGACAGCGTGTGACCAAATGGGGATTGCTGCGTCTGGGTGCATCCGCGCCTTCCGAACAGGCGCGGCGCGCCATCGCATTCCCGGCGCTGACCGAGGAGGACGGCGCGGGATTCATAACTTTCAGCATGCCTTCGCCGCGCGTCCATACATTTTGGCACGGGAATTGTAAGTAGCAGGCCCGATTCCACGCCTCAGCTCCACCGCAGTGATGCACGCGCGGGCCTCCTGGCCGCGCCGCAGTCCCTCCGCCGACGTCCCGAGCTCTCCCAGAGACTCCGCGGAAAAATCCCAGCCAGACGCAGCGCAGTACCCGGCCGTGCCCCGCGCGCGGTCCCCGTTGTTCCGTCGTTGCGGGCAGTTCCGCGGCCGCGTCCCAGCCGTACACGCAAGCCGTCATAAAGCGCGCATGAGCCGGCGCCTCGCGCACCGGAACGTGCGACCCGATGCACCATTCTGGTTCACACCGTCCGCGCTCCCTCGCGCGGGCAACCCCGGGGAACTCCCTCCCCTCACTTCACTCCCCTTGGAGGACGGATGCGCAGACTTTCGGTAATGGGCATGGGCGCTGCGGCGCTGCTTGCCGCGGGCGCGGTGGCGGCGTGCGAGAACGGCGGCCCGCAGGGGCTTTCGGCGCCGGAGCGGGCGCTGACGTCGGCGTCGCAGGACCTGGTGGGCACGCCGGACCTGGTGGTGGACACGCGGACCATCGCCAGCTCGTGGGTGGTGCGCGAGGAGGAGTTCGTGGAGGGCCAGTGCAGCGTGGAGGAGGGCAACATCCCCACGGGCACGCACCGCTCGCTGCGCTTTTCGGTGCTGGTGAACAACATCGGCGACGCCGACCTGTTCGTGGGCGACCCCCTGGCCCACATGGACCCCAACGGCGACGGCAACTTCAGCGACCAGGACGGCCTGTTCGAGTTCGCCAGCTGCCACGCGCACTTCCACTTCCGCAACTACGCCACGTACGAGATCCTGCGCATCAACGCGGACGGCTCGCTGGGCTCGCCGGTGCAGGCCCGCAAGCGCGGCTTCTGCATGCTGGACACCACGCCCTGGGCGCAGGACGGCACGGCGCCCAGGCCGCGCTACTACATGAACTGCGGCAACCTGACCATCCATGGCAACCAGGGCATCAGCACGGGCTTTGGCGACATGTACGTCAAGCAGCTGCCCGGCCAGCTGTTCCTGCTGTCGGACCCCAACGAGCCGGTGCCGCCGGGCCGGTACGTGATGCGCGTGACGGCCAACCCGCCGTTCGCCGAGCGCCGCGGCGAGGTGTGCCCGGCCAAGGATCCCCAGGGCATGTGCCACATGTTCAAGGAACAGCGGTACGACAACAACGTGGGCGAGGTCGTGATCGAGATCCCCAACCGCGTGGGCCGCACGGGCTACGGCCCGGGCGCGGGCCAGTTCAAGGAGGAGCTGGACTCGTACCACCACCCCGAGGCGCACGGCCAAGGCAAGTAAGCCGCGCGATGGGCTGATGACGGACGGGGCGGGGGAGATCATCCCTCGCCCCTTCGTTCATCCATGAACGACAACCGATTTCTCACGCAGGGCCGCAGAGCCGCAGAGCCGCAGAGCCGCAGAGCCGCAGAGCCGCAGAGCCGCAGAGGGATTTCATCGTGCGACGAAGTACTCTGCGTCCTCCGCGGCTCTGCGTGAGAATGCAGTTGGGTTTTTGCTTCGCGTGTAGGGGATTTTCCCCTTCGGACGAGGAGGCAAATTCCCGATGGAGCACCGTGTTACAAAGTCACATCTTGGTTCTTGAACGCCGAACCCTTATTCTGCTGCCGTGAACCGTACGCTGCGCGACCGAATGACGGCCCTGCTGGCCGCCGTGCTCTTCCTGCTCTCCGGGGCGGGGGACGCGTTTGGCGCGCACGCATGCCCGCACCACACCGCCATCGCCGCGCCCGGGTTCGCGGCGCCCATGGCGGCCGGCGCGGCGCACCACGGGCACGCGGCGGCGCACGAGGGCCACGGTCCCGCGGCGCCCGGCCAGCACGACGGCCACTCCGCGTGCACCTGCGGCGGCGTCTGCCCCATCTCCGCCGGCCCGGCGCCCCTCGCCGCGCCCGCGCTGGTGCCCGTTCCGCTCGCCCTGCTGCCCGAGGCGCCGTTCGCGCTCCCGGACGGCACGGCGCTCCCCGCGCGCCTGGTCGCGCACCTCCTGCCGTTCGCGCAGGCACCTCCCCCGTTGGCCTGATCCGTCGTTCTCGACAAAGAAGACCGTGATCCGGCGGCGCACCGTTGCGCCGGCCGTTGCCGACCCATGCATCCAAGGTGAGGTGGAGTGTGTCCACTCCTGTCGTATCCCGTTCGCGGCGCCTGATCGCCGCGCTGGCCGCGCTCGTCCTGTGCGCGGCGCCCGCCGCCGCCCAGCAGACGGGCGCCATCGAAGGAACCGTCGTATCCGCCGCGGGCGGCGAGCCGCTCTCCGGCGCCACCGTGCGCATCGACGACGCGCGGTCCGCCGTGACGGATGCCGCCGGCCGCTTTCGCATCGCCAACCTTTCGGCCGGCGCGTACACGCTTCGCGCGGCCCGCGTGGGCTACGCCGACGCCACCGCCTCCGCCGACGTCCGTGCCGGCGCCACGGCCGCCGTCCGCATTGCCCTGGCCGAGCGGAGCGTGATGCTGGACGAGCTGGTCGTCGTCAGCGCCACGCGCGAGGTGCGGCGCCTGGCCGAGACGCCGGCCACCGTGGGCGTCGTCGGCGGCGCGGAGCTGCGCGCGGCGCGCCCCGCCCATCCCGCCGAGGTGATGGGGCAGATCCCCGGCGTGTGGGTGAGCGTCACGGGCGGCGAGGGCCACACCACGGCCATCCGCCAGCCCAAGACCACCAACCCCGTCTACCTGTTCCTGGAGGACGGCGTGCCCACGCGGTCCACGGGCTTCTTCAACCACAACGCCCTGTACGAGGTCAACGTCCCGCAGGCGGAGCGCATCGAGGTGCTCAAGGGGCCCGCGACGGCCCTGTACGGCAGCGACGCCATCGGCGGGGTGATCAACGTGGAGTCGCGCGCGCCCTCCGCCGGCCGCACCATGGAGGCGTACGTGGAGCGCGGCGCGTTCGGCTGGAACCGGCTGCTGGCGTCCGCGGGCGGCATGCGCGGCGGCGACGGCGTGCGCGCGGACCTCAACCTCACGCGGACGGACGGGTGGCGGACGGGCACCGCGTACGACCGGCAGAGCGCCACCCTGCGCTGGGACCGGACGATGGGCGGCGGCCAGTCGCTCAAGACGGTGATGACGTACTCGCGCATCGACCAGCAGACGGCCGGGGCCAGCACCCTGCGGGCGGACGACTACGCGTCCAACCCCACGGCCAACTACACGCCCATCTCCTTTCGCGACGTCCGCGCCTTTCGCCTGTCGACGGCGTACGAGCGCGCCGGCGGCCGCACGCTGCTGAGCGTGACGCCGTTCGTCCGCTGGAACACCATGGAGCTGCTGCCCAACTGGTCGCTCTCCTACGATCCCACCGTCTACACCACGGGCCACCGCTCGCTGGGCCTGCTGGCCCGCTACCGCGTGGACCTGGACGCGGTGCGCACGCGCCTCATCGGCGGCGTGGACGTGGACTTCAGCCCGGGCGGGCGGCAGGAGGACAGCGTGGCCGCCGTGCGCGACGGCTCCATCTACCGCTCGTACACCACGGGCCCGCGGCTGTACGACTACCGCGTCACCTTCCACGGCGTCTCCCCGTACCTGCACGCCGAGACGTCGCCGTTCGACGGCCTGCGCTTTACGGCCGGGCTGCGGGCGGACTTCGTGGGATACGACTACGACAACCGCCTGGACGCCCTGCAGACGGGCAAGCACCGCCGGCCGGACGACACGGAGGTCTCCTACGCGCACCTGAGCCCCAAGCTGGGCGGCACGTACGAGTTCGGCCCCGCGCTGGGCATCTTTGCCTCGTACGCGCACGGCTTTCGCGCGCCGTCGGAGGGCCAGCTCTTTCGCCAGGGCCAGGCGGACAACACGGTGGGGCTGGACCCCGTCCGCGCGGACAGCTGGGAGACGGGCGCCCGCGGCTCCATCCTGGGCCGGCTGACGTACCAGGTGTCCGCGTACCGGATGCACGTCCGCGACGATATCCTCACCTTTACCGACACGCGGACGGGCACGCGCGAGACGAGCAACGCCGGGCGCACGCTGCACCGCGGCCTGGAGGTGGGCCTGGGCGCGGCGCTTCCCGCCGGGCTGCGGGCGGACCTGAGCTGGAGCCGGGCGAAGCACACGTACGAGGCGTGGTCGCCGCGCCCGGACGTGGACTTCGCGGGGAACGAGATGGAGAGCGCGCCGCGCACGCTGCTCAGCGCGCGGCTGGGCTGGCGGCCCACGTGGATGGAGGGCGCGGACTTCGCGGCGGAGTGGGCGCGCATCGGCTCGTACTGGATGGACGCCGACAACACGCACCGCTACCCCGGCCACGCGCTGGTGAACCTTCGCGCGGACGTGCCGCTGGCCGGCGGCATCGAGGTGGTGAGCCGCGTGAGCAACCTGCTGGACAAGCGCTACGCCGAGGGCGCCAGCTACACGCAGGCGCTGGGCGAGGAGTTCGCGCCCGGCATGCCGCGCACCGTGTACCTGGGCCTGCAGTGGCGCTGGGAGGGGGGACGATGAGCAAGCGGATGATGATGGGCGGGGCGGCCGCGGTCGCCCTGCTCTCGGTGCCCCTGATCGCCCTGGCCCGCGGCGGATCGGATGCGGGGATGGCGATGGGGGAGACGATGACGATCGCCCGGCACGCGGCCGGCAACCCCACCGTGGGCGTGGACGGGCGGGACGGCACGGGCTTCGTGGCGTGGATCGCCACGGCGGACGGGCGGTCCAACGTCTTCCTGGCCCGCGTGGGCGCGGACGGCCGCCCCGGCGCCCCCGTGCGCGTGAACGACCGCCCGGGCGACGCGGCCCCGCACGAGCAGGCGCCCGCGCAGGTGGCCGTGGGCCCGGACGGCGGCGTGTACGTGCTCTGGCAGAACAACACGAAGCTCGCCGGCCGCCGCTTTCCCGCGAGCGACCTGCGCTTTGCGCGATCGACGGACGGCGGGCGCACGTTCGGCCCCGCCGTCACGGTGAACGACGACGCGGGCGGCGTTCCCTCGTCGCACACCTTCCACGACCTGGTCGTGGGCCCGGACGGCACCGTGTGGGTGTCGTGGCTGGACTCGCGCGCCAAGGACGCCGCCCGCGCCGCGCGTCCGAAGCCGGTGTCCGCGCAGCCGGCGCCGGCGGGGAATCCGCACGGCGCCGCGGGTCACGGGGGGATGGGCCACGGCGGCGGGGACGACGCGGACCTGCCCCCGTCCGAGGTGCGCGTGGCGAAGTCCACGGACGGCGGGCGGACGTTTGGCCCGAGCATCGTCGTCGACACGGCGCCGTGCCCGTGCTGCCGCACGACGCTGGCCGTGGGCGCGGACGGCGCCGTCTACCTGGCGTGGCGCAAGGAGTACGGCGGCGACGTGCGCGACGTGGTCGTGGCGCGGATGGCGCCCGGCGCGGCGTCGTTCGGGGCGCCGGTGCGCGTGCACGCGGACCAGTGGGTCTTCCCCGCCTGCCCGCACGCCGGCCCGTCGCTGGCGGTGGATGCGCGGGGCCGCGTGCACGTGGGGTGGTACACGGGCAAGGAGGACCGGCAGGGCCTGTGGTACGCGCGCTCGGACGACGGGGGCCGCACCTTCGGCACGCCCGAGGCGCTGGTGACGGGCGCGGACATCACCCCGTCGCAGGTGTCGCTCACGCCGCGCGGCGACGGCGTCCTGCTGGCCTGGGACGACCGCCCGGAGGACGGTGGGCGCCACGTGGCCCTGGCCCGCGTGGACGGGGACGGGCGGATGGCGCGCATCGGCACGGTGGAGGGCCGCATCCCGGCGCTGGAATCGGCGGACGGCGGCGCGCTCGTCGCCTGGCATGACCACCAGACGGTCTACGCCGCGCGCCTGGCCACGCGCTGATCCGCATCCGTCCCAACGGCCGCGGAGCCGGGGGCCGTCGCGGGGATGGAACGGAGAATTCTCACGCAGAGCCGCGGAGGACGCGGAGCACTTCGCCGCGCGATGAAGTACTCTGCTGCCTCTGCTCCCTCTGCGTGAGAATGCTTTTGTGCTTTTGTCTGTTCAGCGCGGAGACGGCGGCGGGGCAGGGGGCGGGGGCGACTGCAGGGTCCCGCGCACGGCATCCGTCGCGGCCTTGAGCAACGCCAGACGCTGGCGCAGCGCATCCTCCGCGGGATCGCGCTGGCCCAGCAGCCCCGCCGCCGCCGCCGACTGCTCGCGCAGCACCTGCAGCGCCGCCGCATCCACACCCTCCATCCCCGACGCCGTCGCGGCTACCGCCTCCGCCGCGCCCACGGCCGCCGCCAGCGCCTCCCGCAGCCGCCCGATCTCCTCCGCCCGCTCCGCCAGCGCCGTCCGCTGCAGCGACGCGATCCGCTCGTCCGCCTGGAGCAGGGAGGCCGTCAGGAACTCGCGGCACGACTCGCACGGCGTCCGCAGCCGCGCCTGCAGACGGACGCGGACGGCCTCCACCGCCGGCACCGTGCGCGCGGCGGCCAGCTCCGCCGCGATGGCCCGGTCGCCCGCCAGCAGCTCCGCCTCGATGCGCCGCTGCTCCTCGCGCAGCATGGCGTACTCCTCGCCCGCGCCCAGCTCGTAGACGGTGATGGGGCGCAGAAGCGTGGACAGGAACTCCTCCAGCTGCGCCGTCCGCGCCTCGCCCGCGGCCACGGGCTGCCGGTCCCACACGCCCGCCGTGGCGAACGCCGTGGAAAAGTAGCCCCAGCGGTTCACGGCGCCCGATCCGGCATTCGTCAGCAGCTGCGTGAAGCAGTCCCCGTAGCGCGCGGCCGGCTCCTGGCCGTGGGCCGTCCAGTACGGGTCGCCCTGGCCCGTGTAGCGCCGCGCCCAGCGGAACGCCGCCCCGGCCGCGCCCTCGCTGGTCCCCAGCCGGCCGGACGCGGCGTCCGCCACCAGGCGCAGGTGCTCCAGCAGCCGCGTCTCCAGGTCGCGCTGCTGCTGGCTCAGCGGCGCCTCGCGCACCACGCGCTCCAGCCGCGCCACGTGGTCCGCCAGGCCGCTGGGCGCGCAGACGAAGTCCGCCACGCCAAAGTCCCGCAGGGGCCGGTAGTCCTCCATGGTCACCGCGAGGACGATGTACGGCACGTCCTCCACCGGCCGCTTGCTCTCCGTCCAGCAGACGCGCCCCGCGTTGCCCGCGCACGGCTCGATCTGCGTCCACTCCGTGGGCACGCGCACGTTGCCGCCGCTGGGACGAAAGAAGATGACGGCGGGGCGGCCGTTCAGCGGCAGCACGGCCATGTCCGGGCGCGACGTGAGCCCGATCACCTGCGCGCTCGTCCACCGCTGCTCCACCTCCGGCGGGAGAATGCTGTTCAGCAGCCGCGACAGGCCGCCCACCTGCAGGGGGCCGTCCAGCACCAGCGACGCCACGGGCGTGCTCTGCACCTGCTGGTTGAACGACTGGATGGCGCGCCGGAACGGGTCCGCCACGCCGCGCGGCACCGCCTGCACCTTGACCGTGACGACGGGCTGCGAGCCCGCGCGCAGGTCCAGGTAGCGCACCTCGCCCAGCTGCAGGGCGGCCACGTCCACGCGGCGCCGCTCGCGCAGGTCGTACAGCGCCACGGGGTACTCCACGGCCGGCGCGCCGCCGCCGGGCGAGATGGCCACGTTCACCACCAGCATGGCAAAGTCGCCGTCCGCCCGGTACGCCCGGCCCCGCAGCGGGTCCAGGTGCGAGCTCACGTAGAAGCGCGCGTAGCCGTTGGAGGGCAGCGCGCCCTGCGACACCTGCGGCGACACCACGTCCGTGCCGAACCACCGCTGCGCCTGCGCCGGCCGCCCCCACGCGGCCACGCACAGCGCCGCCGTGCCCAGCAGGCGGGCGGCGGAGGTCAGGGATCGGCGGAACGGCGCGCGGCGGATGAGCGACATCGGCGGATGCGGATCGGGCGTGCGTGGCGACGGGTGTTTGCCGGGACACAGTAACGGCCCGCGGCCCCCGCCGCAAAACCCGCCGCTGCGAATCTGCTACCCGTCTGTCCCACTACAGATGTATCGGCGGCACGGGCCGGCGTTCCCGCACCCGGCCGCGGCGAAGGGACCGCGGCCGCCCGGCGACGCCAGCCGTTTCCCATCATCCGCACACACGGGCATGGAAGACCAGGAACACCCGCGGGACGACGCCGGGGCCGACGGCCTCGCGTGCGCGTGGATCGAGAACGAGGGGCTGCTGCGGGACGAGGGCGTCGTCTTTGGGCTCATGCGCAACGCCGCGGCGCTCAAGGAAAAGGAGGCGGCCATCCGCGCCTTTCATCGCCGGCGGATGGCGGAAGAGGCACGCCGCCGCGCCGCCGTCCTGGCCGAGCTGGACGCGCTGCTCCACGCGGACGCGCCGCAGGCGGACGGCGTCCACGCGGAGAACGGCGGATCCGTCGTCCCCATCCGTCCGCCCCTCCCGGCGGCCGGCGCCGGGCACGGAGCCGAGGTGGAGGAGGACGCGCCGGGCGGGCTGGTCGCCCGGTACGCGCTGGGGCTCGCGGCCGCGGCCGTGGCGTGCGCGGGGACGGCCGTCTTTGTCTACGAGCAGATGCGCCCGCACTTCCAGCAGCCCGCTCTGGTGACGGCGGGGATCGTGGCCGCGGGGTGCTTCACGGCCTCGCTCCCCGTCTCGCTGCTGTTCACCGGCGACGACGCGCGCCGCGCCAGCGGGGTGGAGCCGTGGAAGGTGCGCCTGGCGGAGCTGGGGCTGCCGTTCGTCGCGGCCCTGTTCGTCGTCGCGTGGTCGTGGGACGCGCTGGGCGCGCTCCGGGCCCTCGCCACGGGGGCGCTGCTCCTTGGGGCGTTCGCCTTCGCGGGGCGGCAGGCGCTCAGCACGCTGCCGCGCCTGGGCAGCGCCGTCCGCGCGTTGCGGCGGGAGCGGGCGCAGCACCACGCGGAGGCGGCGGAGCGCGAGCGCCGCGCCGCGGACGACGGCGTGGCCGCGCTGCGCCGCCGGCTGGCCGGGTTCCGTTCCGAGGAGGAGTGGGACGCCGTCTGCGAGACGCGGCTGGCCATCTTTCGCAGCGAGTACGAGCTGGCGGCCGCGCGGGCGGCCCAGCCCGCGCCCGCCCGGCTCGCGCCCACCCCCCTCTTTGCCGCCAACGAGAGCCACTGATGCGCATCAACATCAACGCCTGGTTCCGCCGCGGAGCCCGGTCCGAGCCCGCGCCGGCCCCCGCGCCCGCGCCGCCGGCCCCCGCCGCGCCCGCGCGCGACGTGACGGAGCGCATCGTGGACTCCGTGCCCGTCACCTACATGGACAGCCCCATCCCGGAGGTGGACTCGTCGTTCGGGTACGGGCACCTGGACGGGCGCCGGGGCGTGCCGCCGGAGAACTTTCGCGGCTTCATCCACCACACGGTGGACGGCGAGGGCATCGAGCGGCGCCTGGCGGAGCTGCAGGCCGACGAGCAGGCCCTTCGCCAGCGCGCCGCAGAGGTGCGCCAGCGCCGCGCCGACCTGGCCGCCGGCACGGAAACCCTCCGCGCCCTGCGCGAGCGCGAGGCGCACTGGACGGGCGAGGTCCGCGCCGCCGAGGCCGCGCTGCGGATGGCGGAGGAGTCTGCCCGGCAGCACGAGCGCGGGTCGTACGGCCACGCGGCCATGTACCTGCTGGCGGGCGCCCTCTTCGTCTTTGGCGACGTGGTGATGACGCGAAAGATCGTCGCCGACGCGCTGCAGCTCACGGGGCACCGCTTCCTGGGGCTGATGGACGAGTCGTGGGTGTTCGCCGCCGGCCTGGCGATGATCTCCATCGTCCTCAAGCCCGCCTACGACCGGCTGGTGGAAAAGCCGTTCTGGCAGGGAAAGGAGAAGCGGTTCCTGGCGGTCATCCTCCTGCTCGCGGCCGGGGCCCTGTGGACGCTGTGGGTGCTGGGCGAGTTCCGCGCGGAGGCGTACGGCGAGCAGCAGCGCCTGATCATCCTCCAGCAGATGGAGGGGATGCCGGACGCAACGAAGCTGCAGGAGATCACGAAGATCCAGGAGCGGATGCTGGGCAGCAAGCTGGCCACGCTCTCCTTCGTCCTCTCCGGGCTCCTGTTCGCCACGGCGGGCGCCGTCACGCTCAGCATCGGCACGCGCTACCTGCGCAACGCCCTCCACGAGCGGCGCCCCGCCCGCAAGCGCGTCGCGCAGGGCGAGCAGGTGCTCACGGGGGCGCGGGATGCGCGGGCGTCCGCCGTGGCCGACATCGCCGCCCACGGCGAGCAGCAGGAGCGGCTGCGCGCCCTGGCCGTGGACGATCCACCCGCGGCGGAGCTGGAGACGCGCGCGGATGCCGTCGCGGAGCAGCGGCGGGAGATGGCGGCGATGTTCGTGGCGTCGCGGCAGCAGCGCCTGCGGCACCTGTACGACGACGGCTACGAGCTGGGCGGCCTGGCCCGGCGCACGGCGGAGGACGAGGAGGCGCGCGCCGCCCGTCCGCGCCGCAAGCGCCCGCGTCCCTTCGTCGCCCTGCGGCGCGCCATCCGCGAGCGCGCCCTCACTTCTGAAACGCTGAACTGAGACGCGCATCCATGCATCGGCACAACCGGACGATGATCCGCCTGATCGCCTGCGCCTCCCTCGTGCTCCTCGCGGCCTGTCCTCCGCCTCCTAAGGACACCTGCGACGGCCCGTCCCGGCAGACGATCGTCTTCTACGACCAGAGCGCCAGCAGCGCCGCGGACGAGCCCACCAAGACGATGTTCCGCGACTCGCTGCGCAACGCCCTGCAAGGCACGCTGCAGTGCCCGGGCGATGCCGTCCACGGCTTCCTGGTCCACGCGAACACGCGCGGCAAGGCGGGCCGGGTCGAGGTGGTGCGGACGGTGGCCGCGCTGGACACGACGTCGATGTCCACGATGCAGAAGGC
>NZ_DASURI010000359.1:0-5944 GCF_036280135.1 Longimicrobium sp. | reverse complement strand
CGGGCTGGCTTCCCTGGATGGGCTGGTCGTTCAATCCCATTCCAGCGCTCCTTTCTTCCATTCGTAGATCAGGCCCACCGTGAGGATGAAGACGAAGATCCCCACCGCCGCGAAGCCTCCCCACCCCAGCGCCCGGGCCTGCACGGCCCACGGCAGCAGGAACACCGTCTCCACGTCGAAGACGATGAACAGGATGGCCACCACGTAGAACTTGACCGAGAACCGCTCGCGCGTGCTGCCCAGCGGCGTCATGCCGGACTCGTACGGCGTGCTCTTGGACTTGGTGGCGCCGCCGGGGCTGAGCACCTGTGACAGCACGACCATCCCGACGGCCTGTGCCGCCGAGAGAGCCAGCAGGATGAGCACCGGGATGTACGGCTGAAGCATCGGCCTGGGCCTATCCCAACGGGTAGTTTGTGAAAACGTTCACTTGTTTGGAGCCGGGCCAAGATACTGCCCCGTGACACCCGGGTCAAGCAGTGGCGGGCCCCTTGCCGGCCCCCGCGCGCGGGGGTAGGTTCCGGGCCCTGTCCAGGCTCCCGCGGCGCCCCATACACCTGTTTACGCAACGGGTTCTGGGGGTGCGCGCGCCGGCCCCTCCGCCGCCCTTCAAGCTCCGTTCCGCACCGCCCATGAGCATCCGTTCAGACCGCTGGATTCGCCGCATGGCCCGCGAGCACGGGATGATCGATCCGTTCGAGGACGCACAGGTTCGGCAGGGCACCATCAGCTACGGGGTGTCGAGCTACGGCTACGACATGCGGGTGGCGGACGAGTTCAAGATCTTTACCAACGTGAACAACGCCATCGTCGACCCCAAGGCGTTCGACGAAAAGAGCTTCGTTCACTACCAGGGCGACGTGTGCATCGTGCCGCCCAACAGCTTTGCCCTGGCGCGCTCGGTGGAGTACTTCCGCATTCCGCGCAACGTGATCACGCTGTGCGTGGGCAAGAGCACGTACGCGCGGTGCGGCATCATCACCAACGTGACGCCGTTCGAGCCGGAGTGGGAGGGCTACGTGACGCTGGAGATCAGCAACACCACGCCGCTGCCCGCGAAGATCTACGCCAACGAGGGCATCGCGCAGGTGCTGTTCTTCGAGGGCGACGCCGAGGGCCCCGAGGTGAGCTACGCCGACCGCAAGGGCAAGTACCAGGGCCAGGTGGGCGTCACGCCGCCGCGGCTTTAGGCTCGCTGCGCTCGCGGGCCCTCACCCCGCTCGTTCCTCGCGTCCCTCTCCCGCAAACTGCGCGGGAGAGGGGATACACTTCGAACGGGGCCCGGGACGCGAAGCGGCCCCGCGCCAAGGCGCGGTTCGCGTGAGGGATGCGCGCCCGCAGGGCCGGGACGCCGGAGCGGCGGGACAACAGCCGTATCGTTGTCCCGACGCGGAGGAGGCCCGGCGCCGTTGGGCACAGTCGTATCGTGCCCTACGGCGCGCGCAGCCCGACCCGGAGCGCAGCGGAGGGGCACGCCCAAAGCCGTCCGCCGTTGCAGTTGAAGCAGTTGAAGTCCAGCAGTCCCGACCGACGACGACCAAGCCAGCGTCCGAAACGAACTCGCAGCAGGCGCAAGACACCTACATGACCCAGAGTCCCGTCACCCCCAAGCAGATGGATGCCATCCGCGAGGTGGTGAACATCGGCGCCGGCCACGCGGCCACCAACCTGTCGGCCCTGACCGGGCTGACCGTGATGATCAGCGTGCCGCGCATCCAGTGGGCGCGCGCGGCGTCGGGCGCGGGGCTTCCCGGGCAGGGCGACCTGGTGCTCATCACCGTGCCCATCACGGGCGTGAGCGAGCTGGGCGGCGAGCGCGCGGCGCTCATCCTGGCCAAGGAGACGGCCCTGCGCATGGTGGCCCTCATGCTGCGCCGCGACCCCAGCCGCCACGTGGAGGTGGGCGAGCTGGAGAAGAGCGCCCTCATGGAGATGGGCAACATCGTCTGCGCGGCGTACGTGGGCGTGCTGGGCACCTTCCTGGGCAAGGGCGTGATGATCGGCACGCCGGAGATGCTCATCGGCAAGCGCGACGAGGTGGGCGAGCAGGCGGCGAACGGGCTGGTGATCGAGACGGACTTCACCTTCCTGGACACCACCTTCGAGGGCGTGTTCGTGCTGAGCCACAGCGACGTCTCGTTCACGTCGCTGCTGACGGCCCTGGGCTTCAAGGACGTGGGCGCCGCGGGCGGCGCCGCCGCCTGACCCTTCCCCTCCCGCCGGAGCCGCGGTCCATGGCGGACGACTTTCCCCCCTTCTCGGCCGCCGCGCGCCACTCGCACCTGGCCGCGCTGGCCGGCGAAACGTGGGACCTGCTCGTCATCGGCGGCGGCATCACGGGCGCGGCCGCCGCGCGCGACGCCGCCGGACGCGGCCTGCGCGTGGCCCTGGTGGACGCGGGCGACGTGGGCCGCGGCACCAGCAGCCGCTCCTCGCGCCTGATCCACGGCGGGCTGCGCTACCTGGAGACGTACGACTTTCGCCTCGTCTTCGAGGCCAGCGCGGAGCGCCGGCGCCTGCTGGAGCTGGCGACGCACCTGGTCCATCCCCTTCCCTTCCTGTTCCCCGTCTACCGCGGCGGCCCCGTGGGCTACCGCATGCTGCAGGCGGGGATGTGGCTGTACGACGGCCTGAGCCTCTTTCGCAACATCGCCCGGCACCGGATGCTGCCGCGCGCCCGCGCCCTGGACGAGGAGCCCAACCTGCGCGCAGACGGGCTCGTGGGCGCGGCCGTGTACTACGACGCGGCCGTGGACGACGCGCGCATCACCCTGGCCAACGCGCGCGGCGCGCACGAGGCCGGGGCGGCCGTCGTGCCCCACGCGGAGGTCGTGGGCTTTCTGCGCGACGGAAAAGGGATCGCGGGCGCGCGCGTCCGCGACTGCCTGCGCGAGGGCGCCCAGCCCGTGGAGGTGCGCGCCCGCGCCGTGCTGAACGCCACGGGCCCGTGGAGCGATGCCGTGCGCCGCCTGGCCGACCCGGGCGCCGTGCCGCGGCTTCGCCCCACCAAGGGCGTGCACATCATGCTGCGCCGCGACCGGGTGGGGAACGAGCACGCCATCACCTTTCGCTCCCCCGTGGACGGGCGGGTGATGTTCGTCCTTCCCTGGGGCGAGTTCTCGTACGTGGGGACGACGGACACGGACTACGCCGGCTCGCCCGCGGAGGTGCGCGCGGAACCGGAGGACGTGCGCTACCTGCTGGATTCCGCCAACTTCATCTTCCCCAGTGCGAAGCTGACGGAGGCGGACGTCGTCAGCACGTGGGCCGGCATCCGTCCGCTCCTGGCGCCCGCCAGGGGCGGGGACGGCGGCCTGGCCGCCAGCGCCACGTCGCGCGAGCACGAGATCTGGCGCGACCGCGGCGGCCTGCTGAACATCGCCGGGGGCAAGCTGACGACGTACCGGGTGATGGCGGCGCAGGTGGTGGACGCGGCCGTGCGCGGGCTCAAGGAGGAGCACGGGGTGGAGAGCGGCATCTCGCCCACGGAGCACCTGCCCCTCCCCGGCGACCCGCGCGGCCCGTGGGAGCCGTTCCGCGACCGCGTGGTGCGCGAGGCGGTGGACGCCGGGCTGGGCGCCGACACCGGCGAGCACCTGGCCCGCGCCTACGGCGAGGACGCCGAACACGTGCTTTCCCGGGTCCGCGGCGACGATGCGCTGGCCGGGCGGCTGATGGAGGGGCACCCGTACGTGTGGGCGGAGGTGGTGCACGCCGTGCGCGCGGAGATGGCGCTGACGCTGGAGGACGTGCTCGTGCGCCGGCTGCACCTGTTCTACGAGGCGGCGGACGGCGGCCTGGCCGTGGCGGAGGCCGTCGCGCGGCGGATGGCCGCCCAGCCCGGCATCGGCTGGTCGGATGCGGATGTCGCGGTGCAGGTGGACGGCTACCGCGCCGCCGTCCGTGAGACGCGCGGGTTCGGGGGCCGAGCGGCCTGAGGCGCAGTCCAGGCACGGCCTTATCGGCGGGTTCCAGCCGGAGCGGATGGAGCCGCCCTCGAGCCTGAGCGGCTAAAGCCGCCGCTGGGACTGCGGAAAGCCCTGTCTCGCGCTGACGCGCTCTGCGAACAGGGCTTCAACCGCCAACGCGGACCGCCGCCCGGCGGGGCACGAGGTTCGTCGCCGCGCGAACCATCACCCGGTGCACGTAGACCGGACCCACAGGGCAGTCCGCGCAGGCGGACTTCGTGCCGTTCCCGCGGCGAATTCACTCGCTCCGGCCCGATCGCGCCCGATCGCCGGAATCGGCCGCAGTTCCTCGTCGTCCCCCGCTCCGAATCCACCCCTCAGCAGGAGCACCCGATGGACTTCGCATCCCATTACCTGGAGGACGCGCGTACCGTCGCCCGCATCTACAAGGGGCTGGCGGACGGCGCCATCGCGCAGGTGGACGACGAGCAGTTCGCCGCGTCGCTGGGCGACGAGGAGAACAGCATCGCCCTCATCATCAAGCACATGGCGGGCAACCTGCGCTCGCGGTGGACGGACTTCTTCACCACCGACGGCGAAAAGCCGGACCGCGACCGCGACTCCGAGTTTGAGCTGACGGGCACGGATGACCGCGCGGCGCTGCTGGAGGCGTGGGAAGCCGGCTGGGCCACGTTCCTGGGCGTGCTGGACGGGCTGACGCCGGCGGACTTCGACCGGCCCGTCACCATCCGCGGCGAGCCGTACACGGTGCTGCGCGCCGTGGAGCGCGGCGTCGCGCACGCCTGCTACCACGTGGGGCAGATCGTGCTGCTGGCCAAGCACTTCGCCGGGCCGGAGTGGCGCACGCTCAGCATCCCCCGGCGCCAGTCGCAGGCCTTCAACGCCGACATGGCCGCGAAGCAGGGCCGGTAAACGCCGCACTTTCCCCGCGCCGCCTCCCCGACGGCCTCCTGTCCTCCCTCCGACCTCCCCTCGAGGGGCAGATGGATCTCCCCGATCCCACCCGCGCCGTCGTCCCGCCGCCGTCCGTCGATGTGGCTCCCCCGCCCCCGGCCGATCCGCCGCCGACGGCACCCCGCATCCTGCGCCGCGCGGAGCTGGACCTGCGGCCGGACGAGCGGCTGGTATGGTCGCGCGCGACGGGGACGCTCGTCATCGCCATGATCTGTTTCGCGCTCGCCGGGCTGGCGGCGTGGCGATACGCGGCCGGCACCCTGTCCCTGGGCTGGACCGTGGCCGGCGGCTTCTGCGGGCTGTTCGGCGTGGGGCTGGTGCTGGGATGGCGCTCCTCGCTGCGGCCGGAGGCGTGGCTGCTGTCCGTGGGCCCGGAGCGCATCCTCATCTCCATCCGTCCCTACCTCAGCGACAAGCTCACGGCGGGTGATCCGCACATCCTGGAGCTGCCGGTATCCGCCATCGCGTCCGTGCGGCAGTCCACCAACCGGCGCATGCACCAGGCGCGCGGCGAATCGGGGATCTCGTACACGTACGTCGCCTACCTGGACTTTCGCACGCGGGGCCTGGACCTGGAGCCGCTCAGGCAGCAGCTGGCGCGCGAGTGGAAGCCCCGCGGCACCGACGGCAACGAGCACGTGCTGGTGGAGGACACGATGGTACGCGTTCGGCTCGGCTCCACCCGCCCCGAGGCCCAGGAAGTGGCGTACATGCTGGGCGAGTACCTGGTGCTGGAGCCGGACGTCTCCGAAACGGGCAGCCGCAAGCCGCGCAGGAAGCATCGGGCGCCGGATCCCCCCGCGGGCTGACACCGGGTGCACGTGGGGGTTGTGTTTCGGGAGATGTGCGGTTATTATGGGTGCAGCAAGAAAAGCGTAAAGGTACCTCCCCGGTGAAAAGAGCCCATGGGGCTCTCCCTTCCTTGAAAGGGTAGCTGGGGAGGTCGCTTTTTATGTACCTACCCCGCTCGCCCGCCACACCGACCTCACCCACGGCTCGATCAGCGCGTACGCACGGCCGTCGCCCCTGAGCATCCGCTGGAACGCCCACGTGCAGTAGTC
>NZ_DASURI010000358.1:0-3677 GCF_036280135.1 Longimicrobium sp. | reverse complement strand
ACCACGCGCGTCTGCGGCCCGAACAGCTCCACGAGCGTGTCACGACCCGCCATCTCCAGCCGCACCGCCATCCCCGCGTTCAACGGGCGGGAGCCGAGGAAGTTCCCCTGGCGGTCGTACGAGGCAATCTTCCGCAACTCCGAGTCGCGGACCAGGATGCGATTGCCGCTCCACACCACGTTCTGCGGGCTGGTCAGCTCGGCGGGGCCACGGCCGCGCGGCGCCCACGCACGGTGGCGCGCACCCTCGAAGAGATGCAGCGCAGGGAAGCCCGCGCTCAGCACCACGAGGTCACGACCGCTGAACGCGGCCGCACGCACCTGGTAGAGATCGGCCTCCGTTCCCAGCACACGAATGCGGCGCAACTGGCCGTCCGCCGGCGTGCTCATCGTGATGCCAAGGAGAACCGCGCCCAGCAGCCGGACTCGTAGAGAGACAGGCATGGTCAGCTCCGGGGCGTCCGCGTCACGGAGTACATCTCCACCTTCTCGACACCGAGCTCGTCCCGGCGGAGTCCCAGCAGGTAGTCGCGCCCGACCTCCAGCACCTGCAGCGCGCTGGGGACGGCGATGCGTGCGAGCGGTTCTCCACCGGGTCCGAGCACGGCCCAAGGAACGGTTGGCTCGCCCGGGCGGGGATATGCCTGGATCCAGACGTTGCCCTCCGGGTCCACGGCAAGCGCACCGAACGCCGGAGAAAGCTCCGGGACCGGAGCGGCGTCGAGGGTGACCTCCATCTCCCGCCGCCGCTCCGGGTCTTCGATGACCGCGAGCCGGCTCCTCCTGTATTCCGCCACGTCCGAGCTCTGGATGCGCCAGGGGGCGAGCGGGCTGCGGAGCACGCCAGCGGCCGTGCCATCCGCCCGATAGATCGTGATCACACCGGAGCCGCTGTCGCCGACGTACAGGCGTTCGCCCGCGACGGCGACGTACGTCTGGCGCGCGAAGGGCACGTCGTTCCAGGCGAAGCCGGTGGCGCGGTCCGCCACGTGGACTTCGTTTCCGGCGTACTTCGCGAGGACCCCGGCGTGAGAACCGTCGCTGGCGAATCGGTGGAGCGTCACCGAGTCGCGGCGGATGCCGCGTTCTCCCTGCATCATGGCGAACACGTCGGGCCCGGGGTCCAGGGCGAGCGTGCGGTCACTGAACAGCCCCACCGCCTTCGGGAACATGCCTTCCGCGCCCGGGGCGCTCGTCGCCTGCCGGTAGGTGCCGTCGCCGCTGAAGAACGACAGGCGCTTGAGCCGCTGATCCCACACTGCGAGGGTGTCGCCCGGCAGGCTGCCGAGCCAGGTCGGCACCTCGAACTCCCCTGGCCCCTGCCCCTTGCGGCCCGCCCTGAACAAGAACTGTCCACGTGCATCGTACGCCGCCAGCGACGAATTTCCGGTGTTCAGGACCACGATGCGTCCGTCTGCCAGGCGGGTCGCGGCGGACACGTTGTAGAGCTGGTAGTTGGGGTCCCCGTCCGCCACGCCGATGGATACGACCGGCTGCGGCGACAGGACCCACTCCGATCCTCCGGCACCGGAGTCCTCGGCGGCGGCGCGGCCGCATGCCGCGACGAGCAGCAGTGCGAGGAGACGGGAAGGTTGTGATTTCATGGGACCCATGCAGGACGCGATGAAGGTTTCCGGTTCTACTCCGCCGCCGAGCCAGCCCGCCGAACAGCCGCCTCCACCTCGGCCTCGAGGTCGGCCCACTTCACCACCTTGCCGTTCACCGCCCACGCGGGCGTGAAGGTCACCCCCGCTGTGCGGGCGGCCTCCCACGTTTTCCGATAGACGGCGGCACGGCTGGAGCCCGTGGCGCCGGCACATTCGCGCACGGCGGCGGAGTCCGCCCCTGCCGCCGCGACCACCTCCAGCAGCGCGGGCTCGGCCGGGTACGCCTCGGACCACGCTGCCTGCGTCGCGAAGAGACGACGGCGAACCTCCGCGAAGTGCTCCGGCACCCGCTCCGCGACGCAGTTGGCCACCACCGAGGCCGGAATGGCGTTGGCGTGACCCGGGAGGGGGAGATCGTAGGCGGTGTACTGCACAGCGCCACGCTCGATCAGTCGGGCGACGCTGGGCCAGACCGCTTCGTGGGCCGCGGCACACGCGGGACACTGGTAATCGAACAGCTCGATCACCTTTACGGGGGCGTCAGCGGAGCCCTGCGTGCGTCCAGCTCCGAGGAGGTCCAGACCGCGGATGAACTCGCTGGAGATGGTCGAGACTGGGAGTTCCCCGGCGCGGGCAGGGGAAGCTTGAACACGATACACGGCCCCGATCACCACGACCGCCAGCACGCCGGCGACGAAGTAGGGATCAGGACGGAGCCGGCGAATCAGCGCCTTCACACGTGCCTCCGATCAAAGGGGGGAAGACTGGCCACGCCGCGGAGCCGGCCGGAACCGAGCGTCGTGGCCGTCCATCATCAAGCAAGCCTGATTGACAACCGCCGTGGTGTCCGCATGAGAGCGCTCGCTATGTCGCGCGGAAGCACAGGCGGTCACGATCTGCTTCAGGTCGGCTCCATCCCGCCGCCGTTCGGCTTGCAGAGGCACGACTGGATTGAGCCATCCGCGTTCGTCGTGCAGCAGCAGACGTAGTTCGCGGTTTCGTCGCAGAAACCGCCGGGGCCAGTTGCCGAAGCCGGGGTCACCGCGAGCCCGAGGGACAGCAGCGCACCGCCGACGAGAGCTCCGCTGACGAGCCGGGTCACTCGATTCATGATCCACTCTCCAGATCGAAATGGTGGGCGCCCTCAGTGCGCGAGCGCACTGCGGCGCGGGTACGTGTGGGCTGCGCGACCCCCGGTACCGGACCGTTTCGCGGCTGGATCAGGTGGGCTGGACTCCGCCCTTCGGCATGCAGGAGCAATCGTTGATGGAGCCGTCGCTGTTGGTCGAGCAACAGCAGACGAAGTTTGCCGTTTCGTCGCAGAAGCCGCCGGGGGAGCTTGCCGCGGCGGGTGAGACGAGCCCTCCCAGGGACAGCATGGCCGTCCCGACGAGGACCCCGCTCACAATACGTGCCATTTTTCTCATGGTCCACCTCCTCGTTGCGAATGGATGGAGAACATCACGGGAACGAGTGTCCATTCCTGCGTGCCGGGAATCGCGCAACTTCTTTGTTTCGGCAAACGTGAGTCCATTACGGGCCGCTTGATGAAACCCGGTCTAAACACAAGTGACGCAACCGTTCAGGCCACTTTGACCACTTGCGTGCTTGCACGCGCGCAAGCACCAAAATGGTCCACTACGCACCATTCCGGTGCGCAGTGCGCCATTTCGTAGGTGCACGTCCGCTCCGCGGGAGCGGTCGCGAGATCAACTTGGCTGACGCCGCCAGCTTTGCCGCTCCCGAAGCGCCCCACGCACGCGCGCTCCCAGATCGGCCGCGGGGAGGCACTCGGCCAGCGCCGGCCACAGGTCCCACTTGGGGCGTCGAAGCAGCCGTTTCGACGCTCCGCATTCTTCGAGCATCGCCACGAGCTCTTCCCTCCACAGCAACTGCGCCAGGGCCAGCGGGTCAGGCGCGGGGTTCCGAGTTCCGTCCCGCACCACCCGGAGCACCGGCTCCGCGCCCCGTCCGCGGGCCTCCAGGATGCGCCACCACCCCGGCACGATTGCCCATGCCGGCTCTACGTGAGACGCACCCGCCACGAGCGTGACGAAATCGAACACCCTGC
>NZ_DASURI010000357.1:0-4680 GCF_036280135.1 Longimicrobium sp. | reverse complement strand
CAGCAGACGCGGCGGATGCCAGCCGTTCAGCGCGCAGGCCAGCGCGGCGCGAAGGCGCTGGCCTCCGCTGAGCGAGCCGGCGGACTGGTGCACGGCATCGCCCTCGAACAGGAAGCGCGCGAGGGCGTGGCGCGCCGCCGTCTCGTCCTCGTCCGGGTTGGCGGCGCGGTAGTTCTCCAGCACGGACGCATCGTCCCGCAGACGCCGCGTCTGCTGGTCGAAGAACGCCACCTCCTCCGCCGGCAGCCCCAGGCGCACGGTGCCGGAGTCCGGCCGCAGCTCGCCCGTCACCAGCCGCAGCAGCGTGGTCTTCCCCGCCCCGTTGCGGCCCACGACCGCCACGCGCTCCGGCCCCACGATCCGCAGCGACACGCCGTCGATGACGGGCGACGCGGCGCCGGGATGCGCGTACGTCACGTCCTCCATCTCCACCACCGTCTTCCCGGCGGGGACGGCGGCGGAGGGCAGGTCCAGCGCCAGCCGCGCCTGCTCGTCCACGCGCGACCGGGCAGCGTCCAGGCGCGCGCGACCGTCCTCCACCAGCCGTGCGCCCGTCTCGCGCACGCGGGCGCCGGTGCCCTCGGCGCGCTCCTTCATCATCCCCAGCATAATCCTGGGGATGCCGCCCTTCTCGGCCAGGCGCCTGCCGCGGCCGTCGCGCCGGGCCTGCCGCTCGCGCATCTGCTGCGCCTCGCGCCGGGCGGTGCGCAGGCCGGACTCCGCGCTGGCCAGCTCGCGCGCGGCGGCCTCCGCTTCCGCCTCGCGCTGGGCACGGTACAGGTCGTATCCGCCCCCGTAGACGCGCGCGCCGGCCGGCGTGAGCTCCACGATGCGGTCCATCCGCCGCAGCAGGCCGCGGTCGTGGCTCACGGCCAGCAGCCCGCCCGTCCACCCCTCCACGAAGCCGTACAGCGCCTCGCGGCCGGCGGTATCCAGGTTGTTCGTCGGCTCGTCCAGCAGCAGGAAGTCCGGCTCGGCCAGGAGGACGCCGGCCAGCGCCACGCGGGTGGCCTCGCCGCCGCTCACGTTGCGCGCGGGGCGGTCCAGCGCCAGGTGCGACAGGCCCAGCCGCGCCAGCACGGCCTCGGTCCGCTCGCGCAGGTCCCAGTCGCCGCCGACGAGGTCGAGGTCGTCGCCCGATGCGTCGCCGGCCAGCACGCGGTCCACGCGCGCCAGTCGGTCGCGGATGCCCAGGACGGTCGCCAGCGGCTGGTCGTCGCGCACGCGAAAGTCCTGCGGCAGCCAGCCGATGCTGCCCGCGCGCGTGACGGTCCCAGCCGACGGGCGCAGCTCGCCCGCCAGCAGGCGCACGAGGGTGCTCTTGCCGGTGCCGTTGGGCCCTACAAGCCCCGTGCGCTCCCGGCCAAAGCCGAGGGTGAGTTCGGTAAAGAGGGTGCGGCCGTCAGCCAGCGAACAGGCCAGCCGCTCCGCGACGACGCGGACGTCGGAAAGATGGGTAGACAAGAGAGAACGCTCCGTCCCTGACGGTGAAAGTGGGGTGAACACCGGTCAGGATCAGGCGCATGCGATCGTCTCTCGTCTGGTGGATAGGAGCCCGCCGGGTCCGGCGATGCCGAAGGCGGCGGGCAGGGGAAATATGGAGCAAACCAGCCCGTTCGTCCACCGGGTCAGCCGACCCGGTGGACGAACGGGGCTTCGCGCGGGTGGCGCATCCCTTCACCGGAGATGCGCCACCGTCCACGTCAGTGACGGCTTACAGCTCGGGCTCGCCGCCGCCGGTGGTGCCCGTGCACAGGAAGCTCGTGCGCGTGCGCATGCACGTGCCCGGCTCGGCGCTGGGGTTCTCGGGATCCGTCAGGTTCTCCGGGCAGATGCCGCCCGGCCGGATGCGCACCCACGTGCCGTCGTACCGCCGCAGCCGCATCTCGTACGGCTCGTTGTAGACGTTGCGCTGGTTGCACAGGATGCTGAGCGCCACCGACTCGCCCAGCCGCACGGCCTCGGCGTGGTCGCTGCGCCAGTGCACGCCCGCGAACAGCCGCCCGATCCCGATGTTGTCCACCAGCTTGTTGATCTCCCCCTCCACGGTGAGCGCCGTGTCGCCGCCCGGGTCAAAGGCCGTGAGCGCCAGCCCGTCATCCGTGGGCACCACGGGGTTCAGGATCAGGTGGTCGTGGGGGAAGAACGCCTTGAGAATGGTGCCCAGCGCCCCCGCCACGGTGCTGTGCCCCGAGCCATACGAGGGGTGCAGGGGGCTTCCCTCGGCGAACGCCTGCGGAAGCAGGTAGGTGCCCCCCTCCGGAAAGCGCCGCAGGTTTCGGTTCTGCAGCTGGTTGTGGGGAAAGATGAACGGCTGCAGCACGTTGGCGTCCAGCCGCGCGAAGTTGGCGGCGTGGAAGGGATACGCCGCCGCGCCCACCTTCTGGTTGTGGATGCGCCCGCCGAACTCCTCCGGACGCAGCCGCCGGTGCACGGACCACTTCTGGTACCACACGGCCTTGAGGGCCCGGTCCATCGTCTCCACCAGCAGCGAAACCAGGTGCGGCGGACCAAAGGTGGCAAAGCCGATCTGCTTGGCCGCCTTGCCCGGGAACTGCTGCTCGAACGGCGCCGCCGGGTTCACGTACGGCAGGCACCGCGCGAACTCCACCGCGCGCCCGGGACGCGCCTCGCACCGCCGCAGCGGCTCGTCCGGCGACAGCAGCTGCAGGGCCGCGTTCAGGAAGGCGTTGAAGGTCAGGTCCACGTGCACGAACTGCGCGAGGTCGCGGCCGTTGCGAATCCACCGGAACTCGTCGTCGCAGGCGGACTGCTCGCGGTCGCACCCGTCCTGCACGGCCAGCCACTCGCGGTACGCCGTGAGGTAGTCGATGTGCGGCTGCACCGTGCGGATGCGCCCGGGGATGAACTGCGCCCCGTACGGCGTGTCCATGTACAGGAACTGCGAGATGTACGGACCCACCTCGCTGCCGGGCGACGTGCCCCGGAACAGCACGTTGGTGCTGGCCGTGGGCGCCAGGTTGCAGGTGTACCCGGCCAGGTCCGTGCGGGCCGACGTGGTCAGCGCCTCCGTGGTGTAGCGGGTGAACGCCACGTCGCGCGCCAGGGCCATCCAGTACAGCTCGGCGATCTCGGAGATCTCCTCGGCGCTGCTGAACTTGGGCGCCGGGGGCAGGCACAGCGCGTGAGAGTCGAAGCCCTCCAGGTCAAAGGCGAACGCCGCCTGCGGATTTTCCAGCGGCCGCCGGCGCACGCGGCACTCCAGCGCGGCGGGCACCCCGGACGGGATGGTGGGATTGCAGTCCGGGCAGCACCCCAGGTTGATGTCCTCGAACTGGTCGGGGTTGGCCGAGCTCAGGGCCTTGAGCAGCTTGCAGTACTCGGTGGCGTTCACCTCGCCCAGGGCATTGTGCGGCAGCCCCTTGGAGTAGCTGGCGATGAACCGGTTGGGGAACGAGGACTGGAACTCGATCTCGTCGCAGTTGCAGGGATGGCTGCGGGGCGAGTAGGACTCGTTGGTGGCCGCCGCGCGCACGGCACGGCTCAGGTCCGCCCGCTCCTCGGGGCTGCACGGGCCTACCTCGCACCCCACGTTGCAGATGGCGGACGGGGTGGGCGGGTCCGTGGTGCACGACGCGGGCGTGCCGCACTCGGCGGGAAGGGTGCGGGGAGGGCATGGGAAAGCCATGGGGCACCTGCCTTGTGAAAAGGAGGGCTGGGCGCTCCGGGCAGCATGGCCGGAGCGGAAGGCGCGCCGGACGGCGGTGCGGAACCGCCGAAAACAGGAGAGACCAAAGATGAACACCGCGCCCGCGAATCGGCGCGTTCGGCACGCCTTCATTTCAGCGTACTGTCACGCCTGCGGAGAAGTTCCAAGTAGATGAAGGTTACGTAACCCGCTATGGAACATGGGTTTCCGCAGATTTCCAGATCCTGTTCCGGCGCACGGGATTACGTCCGGACCGGGTACAGAACGGACACGTGGCGACATTCTCCGGGGTCCGTCCCGGCGCCCAGTGCCGAGCCGGGAACGGGTCCGTACGTCATCGCCGGACGCGGAACGAACGATCGCCCGCGGCTCACCGGGAGCCGCGGGCGATCTTCATCCGCCAAACCGTTGATTGAAAGGGCGGCCGGTCAGGCGGGTTTGGCGACCTCGCGGGACAGGCGGTACATCTCGGCCGCGCGGTCATGGTTGCCCTTGCGGTCGTAGGCGATGCCCATGGCGTAGTACGCCTTGGTGTTCTCGGGCACCAGGCGCACGGCCTCTTCCAGCGCCTCCAGGGCCGCGTCGCTCTCGGCCATCTGGTTGAGCGACTCGCCCAGCACCAGGAACGCGGGGCCGTGCTCCGGGTCCAGCTCCACGGCGCGGCGCAGGGCCGTGGCCGCCGCGGCGTACACGCCCTTCTTGTAGAGCGTGTTGCCCAGCTGGAAGTGCACCTCCACGCTCTCCGGGGCAAGCTTTTGCGCCCGGCGCAGCTCTTTCTCGGCCGCGTCGTACTTGCCCTGGGCAAACAGGGCCGTGCCCAGCCCCACCAGCGCGCGCAGGTTGTCGGCCTGCGCGGCCACCACCGAAGCGAAGGCCTCGGCGGCGTCGGCGTGGCTGCCCTCGGCGGCCAGCGTCTCGGCGCGCTCCAGCTTGGCCGCCAGCGGATCGGGCCCGTTGGCCGACGGCCCGCCCGCCGCCCCCTTGCGGGGGGCGCGCTTGCGGGGCGCGTC
>NZ_DASURI010000356.1:0-7938 GCF_036280135.1 Longimicrobium sp. | reverse complement strand
CTTCCAGGCGGCTGGATACGCAGTGCGCGTGGTGGGCCGCTACGAGGACCTCGGCGTGCTCCTTACCGAGATGGCCTCCCTCCCCCGGCTGACCCGGACGCGAGGCTTCCGGCTGCACGCGATCCCCGACTCGCTGGTGCGCAGTGCGGAAGCCTACGGCGCCGCCGGCGCGTCGGCCGTTCAGCCTGCGGACAGCGCCGGCGCCGCCACCGCGCTGGCCGACGCGGGTGAAACCCCATTCAAGGCATCTGCCATGTTCGACCTCATCTGGTACGCGCTGCCGGAGGGCGCCGCCGCGGACTCCGTGGCCGCCGGATCATCATCCGCGCCGGGAGCGGAGCCGTGAGACGCCGGTGCGTGGCGGCCGCAGCGCTGGCCGCGTGCGTGGTGGCGGGCCCCGTGGCTTCTGCGAGCGGCCCGGCCCGCGATGAGCCGTGGACCTACCCACGCGGCACACGCGACCCCCTGGTGCCGCCCGCCTCGTTGTACGCGGGGCAGGACCTGCCGCGCATCGAGGTAACGCTGATCGGAGTCGACTCCCATCATCCCGGCAAGCCGCTGGCGGTCGTGCGCGTGGACAGCCGCCCACCCGTCCGGCGGGTGGTCCGCCCCGGGGACCGCGTGGGGGACTACCGGATTCTCCAGATCCACCCCCGCAGCGTCCGGGTGGCGGTCCCCGGCTTTGGAGGAACGACGGTGCTCAACCTGTCCGTGCGCGATTCCACCCCTTCTACACCCTGACGACCGTGCCGTCTGCAGATCGCATCATGGCAGCCGTGGCGCGCGTGATCGGGCCGGCACTGCTCCTCTGCGCAGGTGCATGCGCTGGCGGTGCCGGCGGCCCGGCACCGCGCTTCCGAACCCTCGCGGAGCTCAGGGAGCAGCAGCAGGCCGACTCCGTTCGCCGGGCCGAGGCTGCGGCCGCGCACGCCGGCCCGACCGCTGAGCCGGTCACTCCGGTCCCGGCCAGGGACAGCGCCAGTCAAGAGCCCGCGAGCCCCGGGGCGGGCCATGCCCCTGCGCCGGCTACGCGCGCGAGCCGCACCGGCCAGGAGCCGGTGCGCCAGGGCAAGTGGATCCGCGTCGGCCCCAACCCGCCGCGGATCGACCTCCCGCTCTTCGACGCACCGGTCGCCGACGTGGCGAGCTACATCGCCGAGCGGGTCGGCGTAGACATCGTGGTAAGCTCCGATCCAGACGTGCGCGCGACCCGTCTCACGGGCGAGATCCGGGACCGGTACTGGCACGAGGCGCTGGAGTCCATGCTGGAAGCGCATGGCCTGCGCGCCATTCAGGCGCCGTCCGGCATCATCACGATCGTCAGCGCGCGGGAAGCGAACCGCGGCCGCCGCCCGGAGCTGATCAACCTGCAGTTCCGGGACGCCCGGGACGTGGTCGCCGCGCTGCAGCCGATGTTCGAGGGGGCGGCGGCGGACTCCACCGCTCCTGGGAGCGTGGAAGTAATGGGCGACCCGGAGATCAGCCGGACGCTGGTCGTCTACGGCTCCGCCGACCAGGTCGCCGCCATCCGCGAGGTGGTGGAGGAGTATGACAGGCGCCCCGCGAACGTGAGCATCGAGGCGTGGATGCTCCTCGTGAACCGCTCGGCCATGGACCGGCGGGGGGTCTCCTACTCGTTCGTCCCCGTCGTCAACGATTCCACGGGCGGGCAGTCCACGGGCGTTAACGTAGCCGGCAGTGGCGCCTCTTCCATCCCGGGTCTCACCGGCAGCGCGTTTACGCTCCGGCGCACCTTCGGGAACACGCCCATCGGGCTGAACGTGTTCATCGACGCGCTCACCTCCGCCGGCTTCGCGGAGACGGAGACCCGCCCGCTGGTGATGACCACGTCGGAGCGGGAGGGGAAGATCAACGTGGGCGACTCGTACATCCTGCCCAATCCGCAGCCGATCCTGGCCGGCGGCGGCGTCATCGTGCCGGGCGCGCAGAACGGCCTGCCGGGTACCCCGGCAACCGGCGGCTCGCAGGAGCCGGGCGCGTATCCCCGGACGGATGCTCCGGGCGCTGCCGAGGGGACGCTCGCGACAGTGGGCTCGGGCGGCTTTGCGCAGTTCCTCACCGGCACCACGCTCCGGGTTACTCCGATCGTGCTGGAGGGAGGCCGGCAGGTACGAATGAAGGTCGACCTGGTGCGCGACGGGGGGACGCTGAGCCCGGACGGGCGGAGCATCACGGGCGGCCGGCACAGCACCACGACCGAGGTGATCGTGGACGACCAGACGCCGATCGTCATCGGGAGCTTCACCGTGCAAGGCCATGCCCGCGCGTCGAGCGGGGTGCCGCTCCTGGGGAGCCTTCCGGTCCTGGGGCGGCTGTTCCGCCGCGACGAAGTCTCCAGCAACTACATGGATCTCGTGATCGTGCTCGTTCCGCACGTGCACCACGCCCCGGACAGGAGTGCGCCGTGATGCGACGGAGTGGATGCTGGGCCGCGGCGGCGAGTCTTCTCGCCGCGAGCGCCTGCATGGATCGCCCGGCTCTTTTCGAGCCCGGTGAGACGGGAGACGGGACCCGCGTGACGCTGCCTGCAGGTGAGCTGGCGGTCTACGAGCGCGACACGGTGCGGATCGCGGTCGAGGGGGACCTGGATCGGGACACACGCGCGCAGCTGCTGATCCTCGAGGCCAGGCGGGAGGTGCTGTGGCGGTCCGGGGAGGCGCCGGTGCGGGAGGGGCACGCCGCAGTCCCCGTGGAGGGAGTTTCCCCGGCCGTGGAGCGCGGATCGCAGCTCCTGTTGACCGCCGTCCTCTTCGACGACGGGGGGAACCGCGTCTACGCGTCGGATGACTCGGCGGCGGCGACGCTTGCGAAGGCGGCGGTGCGCCCGGTGCGCGTCTATGCAGGGCGGCGGCTCCTGGCCGCGGGCGGCGCCACGCCCATCGACCTCACGGGCGCACCTGAGCGAGCGATGGCGTTCTTTCCGGTACAGGCGGACGGGACCGTGGGCGTGCTGGACCTCTCCGGAGACGGCGAGGTCCGCGGATACGTACCCGCTGCCGCGCGGCCGGAGCGTGTCGCGTACCGCGGGGGCGCGCTCGCCGTGCTGGGCGCCGGAGGCGGGGAGGTGACGTGGCTCCGGCCGGACGGCGACCAGTGGAGGACGGTACGCCGGGTAGAGCTGCCTGCGCTCGAACTGGAGCTCGACACGCTCACGTCCGCCGCTGTGCGCCCGACCGCCCGCAGGCTGGCATTGGGCTGCGCCGACGCTTCGTGCACGGCCCTCTACGCGCTGCTTCCGAGCGGCGTCCAAGTCCTCGACGGGACTGTGCCGGACCCGGCCAGGGCAGGTGTCCTTCGCGCGATCTCGGAAACGGACTCGGCCCAGCGCGCCCATCCCGGCGGTGCTTGGCTCGTGCTCCCCGAGTACGGCGAGGCGGTGCGCGGCGACACGAGCGTGGCAGCCACCGTCTTCAGGCCCGCCGCGGGCGGGCGGGATCTCATCCAGCGGAGGGACGGCGCGTCCATGTGCCTCGCAACGGCACTTGGGGACGTGCTGGTCGCAGCCGGCAGCGACGGGGTCGCGTATGCCGCAGCCGACGGATCCCGGCCGGTGTGCGGTCCGGGGACGGGGATTGTCCGGATCGATGACGCCGCCACCCCTGTCGCGCGGCTTTCCTCGCTGGCGATTCACAACATGCTCGCGGAGGACCGGATCGGGCGGATTGCCGATCTCCAACTCTCGGACGACGGCGCATCGCTGCTCGTTCTGGGGGAAGAGTCGGTCGCCGTCCTCGACACGCTTCTGGGCGTGCGCGGGACGCTTCCCGTGCCGGGGGCGCGTTCAGTGGCCTGGCTACGCGGGAGCGGGCAGCACCGGTTCGCCGTCGCGGATGGGGACGGAGTCTCAGTCTACGACGCGCTCAGGCTCACGCGCATCGCGCGGATTCCCCTCGGCCCCACCGCCGGCCCGATGGTCTATCTCGCCCGCGCCTCCGGCACGGACGTGATCGCGGCCGTGATCCCGGGGGGCTTCGTGGTCGCGCCCGTACCCGGCCCCTGACCTGGAATGCTGAACCCAGCGATTACCGAACTCACCGCCCTGGCCGCATCGTTCGACGATTCGTACGCGGTGCTCGTGGCGCGCGCGCGTGCCGTCGCAGAGCACTACGGCATTGAGGTCATCGACCTCCGGCCCGGCGCGGACGGGATGTGGGACGTGCGGCTCCGGCTGCCCGCTGGCGGAGCCAGGGCGCGAGAGGCATCTCCGCCCGCCGCGGCCACGCCCCAGGCGCGGTTCCGTCGTCCTCCGCCGAAGCCGTTCGTGAGCCCCGTCATCCGCTCCAGGCCGTTCGACGGGGACGGGACCGGCGACCTGGACCGGTTCTTCGCCGAAGCAGACCGCTCCGTGCGTGTCCCGCCGCACGGGCGGCCGGGCTCGGCCCCCGTGCGCCTCGGTGAAGAGGAGCGGCTCCGGATGCTGGCGGACGTCATTGCCGGTGACGTCCTGCTTTCGCTCCAGCACCAAGGGCTGCATGGCGACGTGCGCGCGGTCGACGCGGCGCTCCGGCACGCGCGCACCCACTACGAAGCCGAGATTATGCGCGCAGGGATGGAATCGCGCATGGACGAGTTCCTCGCGCTCTACGAACCGGCGTGCGCGGCGGTACGCGGCGAGCTCCTGGGGAACGGCTGATGGCCATCACGAACTTCGCGCTCCGGCGCTACATCGCGGAGATCGTCTACTGCGGTCCCGGGCTCTGCGGCAAGACGACCACGCTCGAGCAGTTGGAGTCGCAGGTCGCCGGCTTGCGGCTGGTGAGAGAAGACACTGACGGTGAACGGACCGTGTTCTTCGACCTCCTGCCGGTAGTGCGGCCGCTGCCGAACGGCTGGACGCTGCAGTTCAACGTCAAGACCGTTCCCGGCGAGGTCCCGTACGCCGGTGCGCGCCAGCAGAACCTCCGCGACCCCGACGCCGTGGTCTTCGTGGCCGACAGCCACTATGCGCGGGACAAGGCCAACCTGGTGGCTCTGGACGAGCTCCGCACGACGCTGGAGCGGAACGGGCGAAGCATCGAGGAGGTGCCCATCATCCTGCAATACAACAAGCAGGACCTGACCCACATCCTGAGCTGGGATGCAATGCAGGAGATGCTGAACTCCGCCGATTGGCCAGCGTTCGGGTCGATCGCGCACCAGCGGAAAGGCATCCTGCCTCCGCTGGAGGCCGCCATGAACGCGGCCGAGAGGCGGGTGCTGGCCAGGGTGGGAGCACCGGCGGAGGCGCTCACGTAAGGCGCTCGCACCTCGTCAAAGGGGGGCTCCGTAGAGGCCGTGGGCGAAACGTGCCCACGGCCTTCTGCCATTCCAGAACCGTTCGTCCAAGGTCGCGGTATCTCGGTTGTGGAGACGCCGCTCCAGCGCATAGACGCCGGAGCGAACCCGCCGGGCCTGCGTGCCCGTGGCAGCTTTCCACGCCCCAGCAGAACGACGTATGACCCAGACTCAGCCCCGCGTCCGCAAGGCCCTTCCTGTCCCGCCGAGCACCCGCCGCGCCAAGCCGCGCCGGGAGCGCCGGCCCGCGAGCATCCCCGTGTCGCGCCGGCGCGGCGTCGCGCCCGGCTACACGCTGATCGAGATGATCGGCGTCGTGATCATCGCCTCGATCCTGCTCAAGATGGTCGTCCCCAACCTCATCGGCGGGAGCGAGGCGGCGAGGAAGAACACGCTGGTCAACCAGCTGAAGGCGTTCCACAGCCAGGCCGCCCTCCATTACCAGGAGTTCGACCAGTTCCCGAGCGCGGTTCAGACGACGGGCCAGCCCACCGCCGCCACGATGACGCTGCCGATCGAGCCGGGCGTGGGGCTGAGGATCACGGGTGTCTCGCAGCAGGGCTACAGCGTGCGCGCGCGGAGCACAGAGCTGCGGAAGTGGGAGTGCACGATCACGATCTCCAAGACGAGCGGGTACAATCCGGTGTGCACGGAGCTTACGACCGAGTGGACGGGCAACGATCCCAGCGCCTAGTTGGATTCAGAAGCAGGTTGCGGCTGCGATGAGCGCAGCCCGCGACATCACCCGCATCATGGAGCCCGCAGGCGGTTCATCCGTCCGCGGGCTTCAACGCCGTTACGGCAAAGTCACACTTCCAAGCGGGCACTTCTTGACTTCCAGACGGGGAACAACAAACTTCCAGCGCACCCTTCTCTTCGCTCACGAGTCCAATGGATTCCAACAGCTACGAGTTCTCGGCCATCCGTGGCATTCAAGCTGGCACGGCGTACTACGTGATCATGTGCGCACTCAAGCTGGTGCCGCGGTTGTTCAGCTTCGATGACGACGCGATACCGCCCGACCTCCGGGCCCAGCGCGTACTCAACCGCGCCCGGGTTCCTGCCATCGCTCGCTACATCACCGAAAATCCCGGCGAGTACATCTTATCCTCACTCTGCGCGTCGGTGGATGGCGAAGTTGAATTTGAGCCGGCAGTGGCGGAGGGGCCGCTGCGTTCCGTCGGGCGTCTCCGTGTGTCGATGAATGCGACTATCCTCATTAATGACGGTCAACACCGGCGTGCTGCGATCGAGGAGGCGATCAGAGACCGGCCATACCTGGGGGAGGAGACGATCTCCGTCGTGCTCTTCGCCGACCGCGGACTTGTGCGTTCGCAGCAGATGTTCGCAGACCTGAACCTGCACGCCGTTCGACCGAGCAAGTCCATTGGCGTCCTTTATGACCATCGCGACCCTCTGGCCAGCCTGGCCCGGCAGGTCATTGCTCGTGTGCCCACGTTTCGGGATATTACCGAGTTGGAGAAGACCACCATCTCCAACCGCTCGCTGAAGTTCTTCACCTTGAGCAGCATCTATCAGGCAACCGCCGAACTGATCGGAAAGGCGCGGGGCGAGTCTATTTCCGAGGTGGAGGAAAGCCTCGCGATCCAGTTCTGGAACGAGGTCGCGGCCCGGATGCCGGACTGGCTGCGCGTTGCGGCGCGCCAGGTGAGTGCGGCCGAGCTTCGGCAGGACTACGTGCACGCCCATGGTATCGCGCTGCACGCGCTAGCGATCGCCGGCACTCAGGCGATCGCCCTTTACCCGGATTCGTGGCCAGAGCGCTTGGACGGGCTCACTACCGTCGACTGGGCACGCTCTAATCGAACTCTCTGGGAAGGCCGCGCGCTGGTGGGCGGCCGGATCAATAAATCAAGGAACCACATCCTCCTCGTGGCAAACGTCATACTGCACGCCCTCAACCTACCGCTTACGGCGGAGGGTGAACGGGTCGAGGCCCTGCACGCCGGGCCGGAGATCCTCGCTCATGCGTGAACTCCCAGTTCTTGCTCAACCGACGCAGGCGCCTGCCTCGGTGTTCGACGCGATCCCGCTCCCGCAGCTATACGCGGAAATCCAGGGGCTCTACCTTGCCGACCGCCGGCCCTGGGTGATCGGTTACTCGGGCGGGAAGGACTCTACCTGTGCGCTTCAACTCATTTGGAACGCTCTGTCCGCGATGGACCGGGCGCTCCTTGACAAGCCGATCTACGTGATCAGCTCCGATACGCGGGTCGAAACGCCCGTGATCGTCGGCTACATCGACCGCACGCTGGAACTCATCGAGAGTGCCGCGCGCGAACAGGGGCTGCCGATCCGCACCCAGAAGGTGGTCCCCACGATCGAGCGTAGCTTCTGGGTGAACCTCCTGGGGCGCGGCTACCCCGCGCCCACGCGGAGATTTCGCTGGTGCACCGAGCGGCTGAAAATCGAGCCCGCCAACGACTTCATCCGGCAGCGGGTCGCGGAGTTCGGCGAGGTGGTGATGGTGCTCGGGGTGCGTGCGTCCGAGAGCGCAACGCGGGCCCAGGTGATGGCGCTCCACCGCATAAAGGGTTCGCGCCTAGCACGGCACTCGAGCCTGCTGAACGCCTTCGTCTACGCCCCGATCGAGGCTTTCTCGATTGACGATGTATGGACCTA
>NZ_DASURI010000355.1:0-3435 GCF_036280135.1 Longimicrobium sp. | reverse complement strand
GTCGCTCGCACCCTCTCCCGCAAACTGCGCGGGAGAGGGTGTATACTTCCAACGAGCCCCGGGGGCGCGTAGCGGCCACTGCGCGTCGGCGCAGTTCACCCCCTCCCCCGCGAAGCGGGGCAGGGGGCCGGGGGGAGGGGGGCCTCGGCGGGCCGGCAGACACCCGCCGACGTGCACGGGCCTCATCCTTTCTCCCCCCTCACCTTTCCCCGCACCTTCCCCGCCCCTAGAATCCGGGCGTCCCTTCCCCTGGCGAAGTGAACAGCCCGTCCGTTGATGCGATCGGAGGATTCGTGAAGGTGGCCGTGATCGGCGGAGGCCCCGCCGGACTGTACTTCGCGCTGTTGATGAAGCGGGCCGATCCATCCCACGAGGTCGTGGTGCTGGAGCGCAACGCGCCCGACGACACGTTCGGCTGGGGCGTGGTCTTCAGCGACCAGACGCTGGGCTACCTGCGCGAGGCCGATCCCCCCACCGCCGCCCGCATCGCCGACGAGTTCGCCCACTGGGACGACATCGACGTGCACCATCGCGGACAGGTCGTCACCAGCGGCGGCCACGGCTTCAGCGGCATCGCCCGCAAGACGCTCCTGCACATCCTCCAGGACCGCGCCGCCGAGCTGGGCGTGGATCTGCGCTTCCGCCAGGACGTGGCGGACGACGCGGACCTGGCGACGCTCGGCATCGACAACGTCGACCTGATCGTCGCGGCGGACGGCGTCAACAGCCGCATCCGGGCGAAGTACGCGGATGTCTTCCTTCCCGGTCTGGACGTGCGTCACGCCCCGTTCTGCTGGATGGGGACGGGCAAGCTGTTCGACGCCTTCACGTTCCTCTTCGTGGAGAACGAGCACGGCGTATTCCAGGCCCACGCGTACCGCTATTCGGCGGACCACAGCGCGTTCATCGTGGAGTGCGACGAGCGGTCGTGGAAGAACGCCGGCTTTGACCGGATGAACGAGGACGAGACGGTGGCCGCGTGCGAGCGCATGTTCGCGCCGTGGCTGGACGGCCATCCGCTCGAATCCAACGCGCCGCACCTGCGCTCGCCGTGGATCCGCTTTACCCGCGTTTCCAACGAGCGCTGGTATCACCCGGACGCGGAGGTCGCCCCCGTGGCGCTGATGGGCGATTCCGCACACACGGCGCACTTCTCCATCGGCAGCGGGACCAAGCTGGCCATGGAGGATGCCATCGCCCTGGCGCGCATCCTCCAGTCCGAATCCGACCTGCCGGCGGCGCTCGCGGCCTACCAGGAGGAGCGGCGGACGGACGCGCTGCGGCTGCAGAACGCCGCGCGCAACTCCATGGAGTGGTTCGAGAACGTGCGCCGGTACATCCACCTGGATCCGCCGCAGTTCGCCTACTCGCTGCTCACGCGCAGCCAGCGGGTGAGCCACGAGAACCTGCGGCTGCGTGACAGCGTGTACCTGAGCGGGGTGGAACGCTGGTTCGCGTCGCGCGCCAGCGGCGAGGAGCCCGAGACGCCGCCGCCGCCCATGTTCACGCCGTTCCGCCTGCGCGGGGTGCGGCTGGAGAACCGCGTGGTCCTGTCGCCCATGGACATGTACTCGGCCGTGGACGGCGTGCCCAACGACTTCCATCTGGTCCACCTGGGCGCGCGCGCGATGGGCGGCGCCGGGCTGCTGGTGACGGAGATGACGTGCGTGAGCCCCGAGGCGCGCATCACCCTGGGCTGCACGGGGATGTACGCGCCGGAGCACGTGGACGCGTGGCGCCGCGTGACGCAGTTCGTCCACACGCACAGCCGGTCGAAGATCTGCCTCCAACTCGGTCATTCGGGGCGGAAAGGCGCCACGCGGCTGATGTGGGAGGGGATGGACGAGCCGCTGGAGGAGGGCGGATGGGAGGTCATCGGCCCGTCCGCCGTGCCGTACGGGCCGCGCAACCAGGTGCCGCGCGAGATGGACCGCGCCGACATGGACCGCGTGGTGGAGCAGCACGTCCGTGCGGCGGAGATGGCGCGCGCGGCCGGCTTCGACATGCTGGAGCTGCACTGCGCGCACGGCTACCTGCTGTCGTCGTTCATCACCCCGATCAGCAACCGGCGGACGGACGAGTACGGCGGATCGCTGGAGAACCGCCTGCGCTTTCCTCTGGAGGTGTTCCGGGCCATGCGCAACGCGTGGCCGGAGGACTGCCCCATGTCCGTCCGCATCAGCGCCACGGACTGGGTGGAGGACGGGCTGTCGCCGGACGAGGCGGTGGCCGTGGCGCGGGCGTTCGGTGGGGCGGGGGCGGACATCATCCACGTCTCCACGGGGCAGACTACGCCGGATGCGAAGCCCGTCTACGGCCGCATGTTCCAGACGCCGTACAGCGACCGCATCCGCAACGAGGCCGGCGTGCCCACCATCGCCGTGGGCAACATCACCGAGGCGGACCAGGTGAACGGCATTATCGCCGCGGGGCGCGCGGACCTGTGCGCCCTGGGCCGCCCGCACCTGGCGGACCCGCACTGGACGCTGCACGCCGCCGCGCAGCTGGGCTACCGCGACCAGCACTGGCCCAACCAGTACGTCAGCGGCAAGGGCCAGCTGGAGCGCAACCTCAAGCGCCAGCAGGAGATGCTGGGCACCGCCACCATCTGAATCCGCCGATGTCCAACGAGCGACTCCTGGAAGGCAGGCTGGCCGTCGTCACGGGCGGCGGCCGCGGCATCGGCGCCGCCATCGCGGACCGGCTGGCGGCGGCGGGCGCGCGCGTGGCCGTCCTGGGCCGCGACCGCGACGAGCTGATGAAGCGGGCCCGCGCCCTGACGGATGAGCACGGCGTGGAGGCCAAGTTCATGGCCTGCGACGTGGCGGACGAGGATGCCGTGGCGCGCGCCTTCGACGGCATCCGCCGGACCATGGGCGATCCGCACATCCTCGTGAACAACGCGGGGCAGTCCGCCGGCGTGGCGTTCACGGAGACCACGCGCGAGACGTGGGACCGGATGATCGCCGTCAACCTCACGGGCACCTTCCTCTGCACGCAGCAGGTGCTCCCGGCCATGCTTTCGGCTGGCGCGGGGCGGGTGATCAACATCGCGTCCACGGCGGGGCTCAAGGGCTACAGCCACACGGCCGCGTACTGCGCCGCCAAGCACGGCGTCATCGGCATGACGCGGTCGCTGGCGATGGAGACGGCGAAGAAAGGGATCACCGTCAACGCCGTCTGCCCGGGGTACACGGATACGGACATGGCCGCGTCCGCCATCCGCACCCTGGTGGACGCGGGGCGGACGGAGGAGGACGCGCGGAAGGCCATCACCCGCGTGATGCCCATCGGCCGGCTCATCCGCCCGGAGGAGGTGGCGTCCGCCGTGCTCTGGCTGTGCTCGGACGACGCGGCGTCGGTCACGGGGCAGAGCATTGCCGTCGCGGGCGGCGAGGTGATGTAGGGCGGGGGGGCTCTCGCGGACGAGCGGAG
>NZ_DASURI010000354.1:0-7057 GCF_036280135.1 Longimicrobium sp. | reverse complement strand
GGGAGCATGGAGGTGCGCCGGCTGCATCGGAGCGGGATCGCCGATCGTGCTGCCCGGGCGCGGCCACGGGCCCACGGGACAAACGGCGCGGCCCGGATGGTCGCGCGCGATCGGGCGTAAAGGGGAACGCTTCCGAGGTGGTCGCGCAGCACGTTCGTCGCCGTGCTACGAAAATCGCAGGCTTTTCGTAACGAGCGTTTACGGGCGGAAGATGAAGATCAGCGGGCGCGAATCAGGGAAACATCTTGCGGACCCGACACCTCCTTTCTACAATCCGCCCGTTCAGCACCCCTCCGCGGACGCCACCGGCCGCTCCTGCTCCTTCCCCGGGGTGGGACGGGATCGATCCGTCCGCGCGTTTGCCATACCCGCCCCACCGCACCGTGAAGCCACACGTATTGGACCTGCTGCGCGTTAATGCCCAAACAGCGCTGTTCTGCCTTGCGGCAGTGACGGCGGCCCCCGCGCAGACGAGCGCCCCTCCCGCGGCCCCGCCGGACGCCATCACCCCGCAGGTCATCGACCCCAACCCGTCCACCACCCCGCCGTACGTGTACATCGAGCCGGGAGACGGCCGCACCTTCTACACGCCCACCGTCCCGGTAAAGGCGCACGCCTGCGACGCGCAGTACATCCACAGCGGCACCGTGAAGCTGTGGGTGAACGGCGTGCTCCAGGACGTGGCGTCCGCCTCCGCGTCGGCGTACACGGGATGTGCCGTGCACCGCACCATCTCCGCGAACGCCTCGCTGCAGGTGGGCACCAACTGGATCAAGGCCCAGGCGTGCGAGGGCGCCACGACGGCGTGCGGGGTGGACAGCGTGCGCTACACGTACAGCACGACGGACGCGACGCCGCCCACCGCCACCCTCGTGAGCCCGGCGGGAGGCAGCACCAGCAGCCTGTCGAGCATCGGCATCACGCTCAAGTGGTGCGACGACGGCGCGCTGAACCCCTCCAGCGTCCAGGTGACGTGGAACGGCGCGGCCGTCACCCTGCCCGCCGGCTCGTACTCCACGCAGACGGGGACCGCCGGGTGCTGGGCGGCCGCGCAGACGAACGTGTCGCTGCCCATGCAGGGCGGCAGCAACACCCTGCAGGCGTCCATCCGGGACGCGGGGGGCAACCTGTCCAACACCATCAACACCACGTACAGCTTCGTCCCCCGCATCTCCCTGGCGTCGCCGTCGGGGAGCCGGCGCCCGGACCTGTGCGCCGTGGACTGCTTCGACGCGGTGCTCAGCTACGACGCGCCGGGCTACGTGAGCATGGACGCGCCACGGGGCTTCGGGCTCGTGTACTCCAGCGGCCGGGCACGCCCCCGCGGCTTCGTGCAGCTGGACGTGGTGGACAACGCCTCGCCGGCCCCCACCCGGCTGTCGCTGCGCCTGCGCCGCCCCGACGGCTCCCTGCAGACGCTCATCGACGGCGGCACGGAGGTGTTCTACGACGCGGTGACGGGCCACAACCGCGTCTCGGCGTGGTTCGACGCGTCGTCCATGCCCAGCTGGGGCTACGCCTTCACGGCCGAGATCACCCGCCACACCTCCACGGGGACGCAGACGGAGACGGTGCCCGTGCGCGTCGTGGTCGTGAACGACGCGCAGAGCCCGTTCGGCGCCGGGTGGGCCATGAAGGGCGTGCAGCGGATCGTCGTCACGCCGCCGGCGGGGCAGCCCGCGGACGGCGTGCTGCTGGTGGAGGGCGGCGGCAACGCCCTGTTCTACACCACGCAGCCCTGCAACCCCGACGGAAGCTGCCCGTACGCGCCGCCCCGGGGCGAGTTCACCACCCTCACGCGCTACGGCGACCGCTACGAGCGGGCGGACGCGGACGGCAACACCGTCGTGTTCGACCTGGAGGGACGGCAGGCGCGGGTGAGCGACCGGTTCGGCAACACGACGTACTACTGGTACTTCCTCAACGGCTGCAACCCCACCTACTGCATGGTGGGGCAGCTGGGCGCCATCGTGGACCCCGCGGGCCGCGCCGACTCCCTGGCCTACAACGCCGCCACGGGGCTCTTCACCCGCTTCGACGTGCAGGGCGTGCCCCTGGCGGCCACGCACGACGCCAACCGCAACCTGGTGCGCATCGTGGACATCGACGGGGTGGAGGCCCTGGCAGCCACCTACGATGCCGCCCACCGCGTGGCCACCTTCACGGACCGCGCGGGCAACCAGTCCGGCGTGACCTACGACCGCTGGGGGACGCTGGCGGCGCTGGTGGGCCCCGCCTTTCGCGCGCAGGGCGGCACCTATCGCGACACCGTGCGCTTCCGCTCGCCCGAGGCGGCGGCGCTGCCCACGGGAACGCAGGGCTCCTTCGCCGACCCGGCGGACCGGGTGGACGGACGGACGGTGCGCGCCTGGACCCTCGGCACGCGCGCCGACACCACGCTCATCAAGCTCGACGCGTGGGGCGCCGCGGCCGAGGTGCGGGACCCGCGCGGGTACGTCACCAGCAGCGAGCGCAACGCCGACGGGCTCACGACGGCGGTCGTGGACAGCGTGAGCTCCGTCTACTACACGTGGAACGGGGCCCGGCTCACCCAGGCGGAGCAGCGGCGCCCGCAGCTGCGGACGATCGTCCGCGAGTACAACGGCCCGGGCCAGCGCCTCAGCCGCATCGTGGGACACGTCCCCGAGACGCGCATCTACTACGCCGACGCCAGCCGCGCCTTCGTGGTGGACAGCGTATACACGGAGGGGCGCGGGATGACGCGCTACACCTACGACACGCGCGGGCGGATGCTCACGGAGCGGGACTCCGCCGGGCACGTGCGCACGGTGGCGTACGCGCCCTCCGGCTGGCAGAACACGGCCACGGTCACCCTTCCCGGCGGGCGGACGACGACCGTGACCTCGTGGGACGCCTTCGGCCGGGCCACGGGGATTACGGGCCCGGACGGCCGCCCGCGCACCGTGCTGTACGACGCGCTGGGCCGGGTGCGCCGCGCGGAGGCGCCGGACTCGGGGGTGACGCTGTACCACTACGGCCGCGTGCAGCTGGACTCGCTGACGGATCCCCAGGGGCAGGTGCACCGCTGGACGCGCAACGAGCGGGGCTGGGTGGAGCGCGAGGTGCGCCCCGGCGACCTGCCGGGCACCCACATCACCGCCGCGTACGACCGCCACGGACGCTTGGCGTCCACGACGGACCGGCGCGGCAACACGGTGGGCTACGGGTACGACGCCCGCGACCGGGTCACGAGCATCACCAGCCCTCAGGGCACCACCACCTGGTCGTACGGGCCGGACCATCCCAACGGGCGTCCGCGGTGGATGGCGGCCAGCAGCGCCGTGAGCACCGACACGCTGGTGTTCGACGCCGAGGGGCGGCAGACGCGCGCCCTTATCCTGCGCCCCGTTCCCGGCGGAACGATGAAGTACGAGGTGGCATCCAGTTACGACCGCTTCGGCAGCCGCGACACCCTGCGGTACCGGGTGAACGGGGACGCGTGGCGGGTGGCGCGCACGCTCCGGGACGCGGGCGGCCGCGCGCGCACCCTCACGGACTTCGCGGGCGGGACCACCACGTTCACCTACGACGGCGAGGGATCGCTCACGCAGATCGCCCTGCCGGCGCAGACCACCACATTCGGCTACACCAGCAACCACCAGCCCAGCCGCGTCTCGCATCCGTCCAACACGCTGCTGGGAATCCACGCCGGCCTGTGGATGGCGTACGACGACGCCAACCGCGTGGTCAGCCGCGGCTGGGGTGACGACAAGACCTGGCGCGAGTACGCGTACGACGCGGCGGGCCGGCTTCGTGCCCACACGGACCTGTCGCAGTCCACCTCCCGCAGCTGCGGCAACGACCCGGACGACGGGTGGACCTGCACGTTGTCCACGACGGCCACCGTGACGGGCCAGCGGACGTACACCTACGACCGCACGGGCAACCCCACGGACCTGGGAGCTGTGGTGGTGGCCGGGAACCGGCTGCAGTCGTACAACGGGTGGACGCTGGAGCACGACGCGGACGGCAACGTCACCCGCAAGTACAATGCGACGCAGAATTACGCGTACACGTGGAACGCGCTGGGCCAGCTGGAGCAGGTGCGGCTCAACGGCGTGGTCACCGCCACGTACGGCTACGACGGCCTGGGACGGCGCGTGCGCAAGGCAGGCGCATCCACGACGGAGCACTCCCTGTACGACGGCGACGACCTGCTCCTGGACCTCACCGCGGCGGGCGCCGTGGCGGCCGAGTACCTGTACCAGGACGGCATCGACCGCCCCCTGGTGATGATCCGGGGGGGCACGCGATACGCCTACGCCATCGATCCCCAGGGCTCCGTGCTGGCCGTGGTCGACGGGACGGGGAACCCGGTGAACCGGTATCGGTATTCGCCCTTTGGCGCGGCCCAGATGGTGAGCGAGAACGTGGTGAACCGGCTGCGCTACGCCGGCCGCGAGTGGGACGCGGACGCGGGGATGTACTACCTGCGCAACCGCTGGTATGACCCCGCGCTGCAGCGCTTCGCCAGCCAGGATCCCATCGGCATCGAGGGCGGGCTGAACCTGTACGCGTACGCGGACAACGATCCAGTGAACCGCACCGACCCGCTGGGATTCAACCCGCAGGTGAACTGCCAGGCATACGATGCCAGCGCGCCCACCGAGGTGGTCCTGTGGTGCTGGGAAAGCTTCGGCGAGGAGATTGCCCGGCAGCGGCGCTGCGACATGGCGCCCGCGGAGTGCCGGCCCATGTACTTCCTGGGCATCACCGGCACGCGTACGCAGGGCGGCGGCGGCACGTTCGGGGCGGGCGTCGCGTGGACGGGGGACGGGCCGGCCATCTACAGCCGCAAGGGCGTGGCGTGGGGTGCCGGATGGTCGATTTCGGGCGAGGCGGGCTTCGTGAACCGCCTGGCCGCCGCACGGGGCTACAGCCTTGGCGGGTGCGTGGGCGGCGGTGCGGGGGTGGGCGGAGGTGGATGCGGCGCGTTCAACAACGACGGGTACGGCGCCAGCCTCAACGTGGGCGTGGGCACGCCCGTCGAGGCGCACGGCGAGATCACGTACACGCACGTCTACACGTTCAAGTCCGCCGTCGCGGTGCTGTTCAACGGAATTCGGGGCATCTACTACCCATGACGACACACGGGATGACGAATGAGGCGTGCGCCGGCCTGTGGTCGGGGCTGCGCGCGCGCCGCGTGGCGTACGTCGCCTCCATGCTGGGAATTCCGGCCACGGTGCCGGCCGCCATGCTGCTCTCGCGCTGGATCGCGGCGCCACTGCACTTCGTCATCCCCGCGGCCGCGGCGCTGGCGGTGTACGTGGCGATGGGAAAGCGCCTGATCCGCTGGCCCTGCCCGCGCTGCGGGCGGTCGTTTTCGGCGCGGCAGGACGCGGGACGCACCATCCCGCTCCCCAGCGCATGCGTGCACTGCGGGCTGCCGTACGAGGCGTGCGAGTGGTGACGGCGGGCCTGAAGCCTCAACCGTCCCAGACGCGGAGAACGACGGGCGCCTGGACCTGCTTCGCGCCTCGGTGCTGCTGTTCGTGGGCGTGGGGAACGGCGATCGCGCTCGCGTTCAGCCTGTGAGTCACGGTCGTGTACCTCGTGGCGGGACCGGCGCCCTTCGCGGAGAACGGCAGCAGCTACGGACGCGTCGTGCGTTCGTACCTGGCCTGCGGAGTGGGGGGAGGTCTGGTTGTGGGGCTGCTGCGGCCGTTCATCCGCAACGCCTGGGGCGCGGCGCTGATCGGCTTCGCGGCCGCCGTTCCCTGCATCATCGCGTTCCGCGTCGCCGTCCGCGGCGCGGGCGGGTGGGGCCCGGACGATCTGCTGGACGTGGTGGTGCTGTCCCTGGTCCTGGGCCCACTCTCCGGCTACCGGCTGTGGCACATGGCCGGCGGATGACGATCCGGATCCGTCGAGCCGGTCCGTGAACAAACGCGCGGGGCGGGGATCACTCCCCCGCCCCGCGCGTCTTTCATCTGATTTCTGAAAATCCGCTCGATCCCCCGCCCCGCGTCTTCTTCCCGATCGGCTGATGCGAACGAGCCGCTACCGGCGATCGGCCGCGCAGATGGCGGTGACGGCGGTTTCGGCAGTGGTTTCGGGCTCGGCGGCGATCCAGTCGCCGGACTCGCCGGGCGCCTTCCGATCCACCACGTCCTCGCCCATCCGGTAGATGGCCGAGAGAAAGCGCAGGCGCCGCTGCGCGCAGTCCACCTCGACCTGGCTGACGCTCTGGTCGTGCGGCACGGGCGACTCGGCCGGATCCGCGTAGTCCGCGCGGATCCACGCCCGGCGCAGGTCGCCGGTGGAGGTGACCGTGTTGCGGTCGTACGCCACGCGGAACTCCACGTCCTGCGAGATCACCGTCCAACGCGCGTCGATCCCGGGATAGAGCCTGCCCGCGGCCAGCTGGCGGCGCCGGTACTCCGCCGTGTATCCGGGGCCCATGTACAGCATGGAGACGTACTCGCCGTGGTCGTCGGTGCCGGACGACAGGGCGAACCCCGTCTCGCCGTCCCACCAGTCGGCGTAGTCCAGGCCCTCGTCGTCGGGGTCGCCGTACCGCCGCGTAAAGTCGCCCAGCAGGCCGGCGTACACGGTGTCGAGCGTGCCGGGGCGCAGGGCCAGGATGGTGGAGATCCCCACCAGCCGACCGTTCGCGAACAGGGCCGTCGTCGTGTTTGTCTCGTCCCCGAACACCAGGTCGCCGGGTTCCGCCGTCCCGTCTTCGTACGGCGGCACGCCGGCGGCCTGCATGGCCCGGGTGACGGCGTCGGGGCTGCTGCCCCAGGGAACGCCCTCGATTCCCAGCCCCTGCCCCACCAGCGGACGGGAGGCGAGGACGAGCAGAAGGCAGAGAATCAGTCGGCGGACGAAGCGCATGAATCGGATGGGGAACGGATGGATCAGCGGAAGGACGCTCAAAGCTATCCGCCCCGGCCCGATTGTCCACCCGCGCCGGACCCATCCGCCGCAACAGGCGAAAAAGACGGCGGGGCGGAGGATCAATCCCCGCCCCGCCGAACTCTCATCCGCGCGGACGTGCGTCCGTTACTTTCGCACTTTCGCACTTTCGCAC
>NZ_DASURI010000353.1:0-10323 GCF_036280135.1 Longimicrobium sp. | reverse complement strand
GTGGGCGTGGAGGTGTACCCCATGCCGTACGGCGACGTGCTGTACCACAACGCGTCGTACGCGGCGCCGTCGGCGCACGGCGCCGTGCTCGCGGAGTAGATGGCGGTCATTCGCCCCGGCCAGCTGGAACGCACGCTCCGCGACCGTGTCGCGGGGGGTGCGTTCTTCTTTTTTGGCGACGAGGACTACCTGCGCGACGAGGCCGTGGGCAAGGTGGTCACGGCCTACCTGGACCCCGCCACGCGCGACTTCAACTTCGACCAGCCCCGCGGCAGCGACGTTCCGGCGGAGACGCTGGCATCCATGATCGCCACGCCGCCCATGATGGCGGAGCACCGCGTGGTGGTGGTCCGCGACGCGCAGGGGCTGAGCAACACGGCCCGTACGGTGGTGGAGGCCGCGGTCAAGGCGCCGCCGCCCGGGCTCATCCTGGTAATCGCCGCCGCCATCCCGTCGGGCTCCAAGGCCAAGTTCTACGACGAGCTCAAGAAGCACGCGGTCTCCATCGAGTTCGCCCCCCTGTCGCAGGACGACGCGCCGGGGTGGGTGATGGAGACGGGACGCGACGAGCTGGGTGTGGAGGTGGACCCCGACGCGGCCCGCGCGCTCGTCGCCGGGATGGGCGTGGAGCTAGGGATGCTGGGCGCGGAGCTGCGCAAGCTCGCGGCCTACGTGCAGGACCGAAAGCGCGTGACGCTGGACGACGTGCGCGCCGTGGGCGGCATCATCCCCCGGCAGGACCGCTGGGCGTGGTTCGACCTGATCACGGAGCGCCGCTTTCGCGAGGCCATCGACACGCTGCCCATCCTGCTGGAATCCGGCGAGAACGGCGTGGGGCTGGTGATCGGGATGGGCGGGCAGCTGCTCAAGGTGGCGCTCGTCTGCGCGGGCGGGCAGGGCGCGCTGGAGCGCGAGCTCAAGCCGTTCCAGAAGTGGATGGCCCGCCGGCTGGTGCCCGTGGCGCGCAAGTGGACGCTGCCCGAGGTGGACCAGGCGCTGGCGGAGCTGCTGCGGACGGACCGGCTGCTCAAGTCGGCGTCGCTGAGCGACCGGCAGGCCATCGAGGAGCTGCTGCTGCGGATGTGGGCCATCGGGCGGCGGGACGGCGCGCGGGCAGCCTGACGGGCTGAACCGCGGGTTACAGGAGACAGCCTGCAACGGCGGGCTGATGGAACGGCCGGCCGCATCTGCGCGATGCGGCCGGCCGATTTTCGTCCAGGCGCTTCACCAAGGGGCGGGGCGAGATTATAATCCTGTTAGTGTAAGACGCTTGGATTCCGTAACGGAATTCAAGTCTGTTCCTCGTCCCGACCTCCGGCAGCCATGCGTCCCGCGAAGACGTCACAGGGCAACCTCGCCGCCCCGCTGAACCGCATTCTGGGCACGGAGGCGAACGTGCGCCTGCTGCGCGTGCTGGCGGATGCGGAGGAACCGCTTTCGCGTCCGGAAGCCGCGCGGCGGGCACAGATGGACGCGTCCGGCATCCGCCGCGCGCTGGACGCGCTCGTGGCGGAGGGGATCGTGGAGCCCGTCGGCTCGGGCGCGCGGCCGCCCGTCCGCCTGCGTGACGCCCATCCCCTCGCGCCCGCGCTCCGGCAGCTGTTCGCGGCCGAGCAAAGGCGCGCGGACGAGGTGATCCACGTGGTGCGGGAGATCGTCGGCGCGCTCGAGATTCAGCCGCGCGCGGTCTGGATGTCCACGCTCGTTCCGGAGGCGGATACGCTGGAGATCGTCCGGGTCGGCGTGCTGGCGGGCGCGCGCGTGGTGGACGCCGTCGCGCGGGCGCTGAGCGATGGCCTCCGGGAGACGCAGCGACGGCTGGACGTGATGATCGAGATCCGCCCGTACACCATCGCGGATCTGCAGACGCTCTCCGTTCCATCGCGCGCCGAGTTGTCCGCGTCCATGCCGATCCTGGGACCCGCGCCGACGTCGTTCATCGACACGGAAGCTCCCGCCGCGGCGCCGCTCGCGTCCGCGGAGCGCGGGCATGCGCGGCAGGACCGGCGCGGGCTGCTGCTGGGCCGGGCGATCGGCGAGCGGATCATGCGCGACCCGTCGCTGATCCGCCGCGCGCGGGAATACGCGCGTCGCATGGCGGCGTCGTCGCCCGGGGTGCGCCGGGAGATGGAGGAGTGGGAGATGCTGCTGGAGACGCTGTCGCCCGCCCGGCTGCGCGCCTTCCTGGCGCATCCCGGGGAGCGCGCCACGCGGCTGCGCCAGTCGCTGCCCTTCATCGACGTGCTGACGGCAGACGAGCGGGAGCACCTCTTCCGAAAGGCGGGCGCATGACGCGCGCGCAGCTGGAGCACGCCATCCGCGCGGCCTGTGACGTCTCGGGAGACCGCGAGGTGTGGGTGTTCGGCTCCCAGGCCATCCTGGGCGAGCATCCGGATGCTCCCTCCGCCCTGCGCCGGTCCATCGAGGTGGATATCGCGCCCAGGAACCACCCGGAGCGCGTGGACGCGATCGACGGCGTGCTGGGAGAACTGTCGACGTTCCACCAGACGCACGACTTCTACGTGCACGGCGTGCCCATCGACACGGCCCAGCTGCCGGCGGGCTGGCAGGTTCGCACGTACAGGCTGCAGAACCACAACACGCGCCAGCTCACCGGCTGGTGCGTGGAGGGGCACGACCTCGCGGCGAGCAAGCTGGCCGCGTTCCGTGACAAGGACCGCGACTTCGTGCGCGTGCTGCTCGTAGAGAGGCTGATCGACGCGGACGTCCTGCTGGAGCGCGTGGCCCTGATGATGGAGCTCGAGCCCGAACCGCGAGAGCGGATGGAGCGGTGGATCCACGCCCTGCGCGCGGACCTGTCCGATTCCGCGCCGTGAACCGGGAACGTTTTCCGGCTTCCGGCTAGACCCCGTTCGTCCGTTCCAGGTCGGGGGCGACGGCGGTGAGAAAGACGTCCACCACGCCGGGATCGAAGTGGGTGCCGCGGCCGGCGCGGATCTCGTCCATCACCCGGTCGTGCGGCCACGCGGGACGGTAGGGGCGGTCGCTGGAGAGCGCATCGTACACGTCGGCCAGGGCCACGATGCGCGCGCTGAGCGGGATGGCCTCGCCCGCCGTGCCCAGGGGGTATCCGCGGCCGTCCCAGCGCTCGTGGTGGCTGAGGGCGATCTGCTCCGCCATCCGCACCATCTCCGACCGCCCGGCGCTCAGGATCTGCGCGCCGATGACGGTGTGGCGCTTCATCAGCTCCCACTCGCCCTCGTTGAGCTTGCCGGGCTTGAGCAGCACGCCGTCGGGGATGCCGATCTTGCCCACGTCGTGCAGGGGGGCCGTGCGGCGCAGCATCTCCACCTCGGCCGCGGGCAGGCCCATGGCGGCGGCGATGCGCGCGGACAGCTCGGCCACGCGGCGCGTGTGCAGCCCCGTGTCGTCGTCGCGCAGCTCGGCGGCGCGCGCCAGCCGCTCCAGCACCTCCCACGCGGCCTCCTCCAGCTCGCGGGTGCGCGCCTGCACCTTGCCCTCCAGCTCGCGGTTCTGCCGGGCCACGGACAGGTGCAGGCTGCGCGTGTGCAGGTGGTTCTGCACGCGCAGCAGCACCTCGTCCACCGCGTACGGCTTGCTGATGAAGTCCACGGCACCCTCGGCCAGGGCGCTCACGCGGGCCTCGCGGGTCAGGTCGCCGCTCACGACGAGGATGGGCAGGTAGGTGCCCGCGGGGATGAGGGGGCGCAGGCTGCGGATGACGTCCGTGCCCTCCACCAGGCCCATGTGCAGGTCCAGGACGACCAGGTCCGGGGCGAACTCCCGGAACAGGTCCGGGACCTCCAGCCCGTTGAGGGTGGTGCGCACGTCGGTGAACCCGGCGCGGGCCAGGATGCGCTCCAGCACGCGCAGGGCGCCCGCGTCGTCGTCCGCGGCCAGGATACGGGGCGATTCGAGGGCCATCGGCGGGTGGTTGCGGGCGAGCTCCAACGCGACGCCAAAGGGCGACGCTGGCGATGCGGCGCCTCGCTCGCAATCTTTAGGCGCGCTCTCCGTTCGCCAATCCATCATTGCTGATGCCACGATCCATCCTCATCATCGACGACGACCCGGGTGTGCTGGCCGTCCTGGGCAAGTTCTTTGGCCGAAAGGCCTGGGAAGTGTTCTCCGCCGGCAGCGGGGAGGACGGCGTGCGCGTGTACGAGGCGCACCGTCCCGACGTGGTCCTGCTGGACCTGGACCTGCCGGGGCTCTCGGGCCGCGACATCCTGGACATCCTGGTGGCGCGCGGCGCGGCCGTGGTCATGCTCACGGGCCACGCCGAGGTGGAGACGGCCGTGGACGCCATGCAGTCCGGCGCGGAGACGTTCCTGACCAAGCCGGTGAACTTCGCGCACCTGGAGGCCGCCGTGGAGCGCGCGGCCGAAAAGGTGGAGCTGCGCCGCACCAACGAGACGCTGGCGCGCTCGCTGGCGCAGCGCGGGGCCGGCGGCGGCGAGGCCGGGCTGGGCGCGTCGCCCATGATGCGCGACCTGGCGCGGCAGGTGGACCTGCTGGCCGACTCCAGCGACACCACGGTGCTGCTGCTGGGCGAGAGCGGCACGGGCAAGAGCTTCATCGCGCAGCTGCTGCACGCGCGCAGCCCGCGGGCGCGCGGCCCGTTCGTGGAGATCAACGCGGCGGGCCTTTCGTCCACGTTCCTGGACTCGGAGCTGTTTGGCCACGAGCGGGGCGCCTTCACCGACGCGCGCGAGATGAAGCGCGGCCTGTTCGAGGTGGCGGACCGCGGCACGCTGTTCCTGGACGAGATCGGCGACCTGGCGCCGGAGCTGCAGCCCAAGCTGCTCAAGGTGCTGGAGACGCGCAGCTTTCGCCGGCTGGGCGGCACCCGCGAGATGCAGGTGGACGTGCGGCTGGTGGCCGCCACCAACAAGGACCTGCAGGCCGAGGTGCGGGCCGGCCGCTTTCGCGAGGACCTGTTCTACCGCCTGTCCGTGTTTCCGCTCGAGGTGCCGCCCCTGCGCGACCGCTCGCGCGAAGATGTGCTGGAGCTGGCGCACCGCTTTCTGGCGGAGCTGGGGCAGCGCCACCGCAACAGCCCCACGGAGCTCTCGGCCAAGGCGGCGGAGGTGCTGTCTGGGTACGCGTGGCCGGGCAACGTGCGCGAGCTCAAGAACGTGCTGGAGCGGGCGCTGGTGCTGGCCTCGGGGAGCGCGCGCATCGAGCCGGAGCACCTGCCGCCCACGCTCAAGGCGCCGGGCGCGCCCCGCGCCGCCCGCGAGGAGCCCAGCATCATGCCCCTGGAGGAGGTGGAGCGGCGCCACATCGAGCGCACGCTCTTTCTGCTGGGCGGCAACCGCACGGCGGCGGCGGAAAAGCTGGGGATCTCGCGGAGCACGCTGCACACCAAGATCCAGCAGTACGGCCTGGAGAGCGTGGGCCGCGGCTGACACGCATTCGCCGATGTCTCGCGTGACCCGGTGAGGCCGATTCCGCGCGCCGACGCCGTGTTCGTGGTTCGGACGCAAGATCCTTCGTCGCCGCCATGGCTCGTGCACCGGTCGGGATCGCGCGGCGGCTCCTCAGGATGACGCTTCTGGCGGAGGGCTCAATGCACCTGTGGTCCGCCAGTCTCCATTGAACGGAAGCCCCGTTCCGGCAGCGCCGGGGCGGGGCTTCGGTCGTTCCCGGCCCGGAGCTTCTCGTGCCCCGAGCCGAACCATCCCGCGCGCATCAACGAATCCCGCACTCGCGCACCAACGCACTCACGCACTTCACTCGGGCACGACGCGCATGAGGGACGCGACGGCCTGCGGATGGAAACGCGTACCGGCACCGGCGCGCAGGAAGGGCTCCCAGTAGGCGCGCGGCATGGCGGGGCGGTAGGAGCGGTCGCTGGTCATTGCGTCCCACGCATCCACCACGCGCAGGATGCCCACCAGCAGGAACTCGGCGGTCACGGGCGAGATGTGGCCGGCCAGCTCGCAGTGGTCCGTCATGTGGTGCTCGATGAGCGGCGCCAGGCGGCGCAGGCTCGTGACCCCGCGGACGATGTCGGCGCCCACGCGCGGGTGGCTGCGGATGCGGTCCAGCTCGTCGGGGGTGAGCGGATCCGTCTTCTGCAGCAGTTCCACGGGCACGGAGATCTTGCCAATCTCGTGCAGCCGCGCGGCCTGCTCCAGCGTGGCGATGTCCTCCTCGCTCAGGTGCAGCGCCACGGCCACCTTGCGGCATCCCTCGGCCACGCGCTCGCAGTGGCCCTGCATGTAGCGGTCGCGGGCGGCGATGGTGAGGGCCAGGGCCTCCACCATCTCGCCGCGGGCCTCGGCCACCTCGCGGCGCAGGCGGTCCATGGAGCGCCACACCTCCGCGCGCAGGGTGCGGAAGTCGTGCTCCACGCGGCTCACGGCGTCCTCGAGCGTGCGGCGCACGTCGTCCTCGCGAAAGGGGCGGGGAAGCACGGCAAAGCGGTCCGGGGCAGCGCCCACGTTCGGCGTGCTGAACGGCGCGCCGGGCTCCGTCACCACCAGGTGCGCGCCCGTGCGGTTGAGCTGGCGAAAGCGGTGCACGTAGCTGATGCCGTCGAACGAGCGGTCGCAGCCCAGATCGCTGATCACGATGTCGGGCACCATGCCGTCGTCCAGCATCTGCATGGCTTCCTGTCCGTCGGGCACCACGCTGGCCAGGTGGTCGCCGGCCCGGATGATGGGCTCCAGCTCCGCCACGACCTCGCGGCGGTCACTGACGATGAGGATGCGTCCGCTGATCATGTTCAGCTTTCTTGTGGGAGTGCGATGGAAGGGGATGCGCCGCGAGGGCTCGTTCGGGCGCGTACACAGGCGAGATGCGCGCCGGATTGCGATCAGCTGTAAGTGATTGATGCAAATGGGTTTAGCTGCCGGCCACACTTCCCGTGGATCGTCCGGAATCCGTGCGGGATTCGGACGGGGATGGATAAGTTGTTGCAGTTGAGCAGGATAGACGGCCTGTATGATTTCCGGACGTGTCGGCAAGCGCACATCGGTCCTGGATCGCCATCCTCCTGGAAAGACGCCGACCCTCCCCGTGCCGGGGAGGGTCGATGCGTTTGGTGGATCCGCGGATGCGGTCCGCTCAGACGAGGGTGCCGGCCCAGGCGGCGGCGGCGCAGGTGGCGACGACCGCGATGGCGTTCAGCACGGGGCGGATGCGGGCGGCCAGGGTGCGGGTGCGGGCGTAGTCGCGACGGCTCATGGTCATCTCCTGTGGTCAGGGAGTCGGATGTCGTTGTTCGGAATCCGGGCGCGTCGCCTGCCTGCCGCGACTCGCCGTTCGGGTACGTGACAAGGCCAGATCCGCGCCGAATGGTGGTATCCTGCTAATCCATTGAAATGCAAGCACTTAGCTCGTTATGGGTCAGTCGTGAAATCGTCCGGAATCCGATCAGGCGGAATGGTGCCATCCGCTAAGTGATTGAAAGGAATCGCGATACGGTCCGCGTCTGATTTCCGGACGCGGAGGGCGATTCATCATCCCCGTACGCCGGTGCCGGAACGACGCCGACCCTCCCCGCGCGGGGGAGGGTCGATGCGTTTGAAGGCTCGCGGATGCGCGTCCGCTCAGACGAGGGTGCCGGCCCAGGCGGCGGCGGCGCAGGTGGCGACGACCGCGATGGCGTTCAGCACGGGGCGGATGCGGGCGGCCAGCGTGCGGGTGCGGGCGTAGTCTCGGCGGCTCATGGTCATCTCTCCGGGTGTGGCGACGGCGATCGTGAAATCAGGACGTACCTTCGTACCTCGTACCTTCGTACCGTTTCTCAGCGGACGCGGGCGATCATCCAGCGGGCGTCGGAGCTGGTGCTGGTGGCGGAGACCACGCCCGCGGCGCTGGCCCCGCGCAGGCGGACGTAGAAGCTGCCGCCCGCCACCTGCGACACGGCCGTGCTCTGTCCGCTGCCCGCGCGCACCTCGCCGGCGGCCTTCCAGCCGTACTGCGCGCTGCCTTCGCCCACCTGGTAGTAAGTGGGGTTGTTGAGGGCCGGGTTGCTCGTGCGGTCGTCGGCGGCCTGCGTGGCCGTCCACAGCAGCACGGCGCCCGCGGGGTCCCAGCCGGCGCCCAGGCGGGCGCGCATGCGCTCCACCAGCCCGGCGCGGCCGCCCTCGCCGTCGCCGCCGTACCAGCCCTCGGCGGCGCCGCGCGACACTTCCGTCATGGCGGCCTCGGGCGTCATCCCCGCGGCGACCAGCCGGGCCTGCAGGTCGCGCAGCAGGCTGCTGGCGTCGTAGTAGCCCCAGGTTACGCGTCCCTGCGCGCCGAACGGCTCCAGGGCGAACACCACGCTCTCGCGGCCGGGCTCCAGGTTGTCGCTCCAGCGCCAGTTGCTGGCCTGGCCCACGTTGAGGTAGCGGCGGACGAGGTCCATGGCCACGAAGTCCGCGCCGCCCTCCACGGCCCAGCCGGCATCGGCCGGGGCTACGCCGCGCTCGCCGTGCAGCCACGCGGCCTGCCAGGCGTGCGTGAGCTCGTGGCCCAGCACCTTTACGCGGTAGCTGGCGTGGTCGTACATCTCGAAGCCCTGCCCCTTGCCGCCGCGCAGGTTCATGTTGAACCACACGAAGCTGTAGGCGCCCTGCGCGTCCTCGCGCGACCAGGTGGCGGCGGCGCCCTTGGCCGGGTCCCAGGCCGTGGCCAGGATGAGCAGCTGCCCGGAGCCGGCGCTGGTGGTGGGCACGCCGGCGGAGAAGGTGGACTGCAGCAGGGGCACGCCGCGCTGCGCCAGGAACTCCAGGGCGGCACCGGCCTCCTCAAGCACCTGCTGCGTGCCGGCTTCGTCCTTCTCGATGACGGCCAGGGCGAACCGGCCGCCCACCACGCGGACCACGCGCGCCGTTACCGGGCCCGTGCCCTCGATGGGCGCCACGCTGAAGCGCTCGCCCTGCACCCACGGCGTGCTCCGCGCGAACGGGCTGTCGTCGCTGGCATCCGCCACGGCCGTGTTGCGCGTGATGTGCGCCGGCAGGGCCGCCGCCGCGGGCGAGGCGCCGCCGGTGGAGAGCGACCGCGCCGCGCCGCCGTACGTGGCGTCGGCGATGGTGTACGCCGGGTCGGAGAGGGTGCCGGCGGGCGAGCCGCCGCGCGCCGCCTCCAGCGCCCGGGCGTCGTAGCCCGCCAGCGCGTACTCGGCGCCGGAGCCCGCGGCCAGGTTGAAGCAGGCGGCCTGCGCGGCGGAAAGGACCGCCGTCTCGCCCACGCCCAGGTTCACGGAGGCCGCCGCCGTGCACGCCGGCGCCGACGTCTCGGGCGCGACCGGGGAGCTGCCGCCGGCGTCGCCGCCGCACGCGGCGAGACCAAGGGCGGCCGTGGAGAGCAGGGCTGCGATTCTGGAGGGCGTGGGCATGGGAGGGCGTCCGGGATCAAGGGTGGTGTCCGCGCTCCGTATCCTCCGCGCGAACGGCCCCTGGGAAGGCGAGGAGCGTTCCCGGTGTGCCCTGTGGACGTATCTGTTTGTGGTTGATGCGTTTACGCCGAGTTCCGGTCGGCCCTGATCCATCCCGGGATCGTCCGGAATTCGTACGGGGAGGTAAATGGTGTGGAAGGAGGTGGGGCGGAAATCCAGTATCTGCGCGGCTATTCGCTATCGTGTGTACAAAATCCGAACGCGCTCGGGCCGAGCGTCTACTGCTGCCCGGCATCCGAACGGAATCCGTCGCGTCTCATCTCCCACGCGACAAAAAGCAGAGCACCTCGATGAAGTACTCTGCTGCCTCTGCTCCCTCTGCGTGAGAAAGCAGTTGGTCCTGGAGCCGGAACGGACGAAGGGCCCGGCATCGCGCCGGGCCCTTTCGTACCTTCGTACCCCGTACCCTCGTACCGCCGTCAGAGCTCGTGGCCCGACCGTTCCAACGACGCGCCCTGCGACATGCGCGCGACGACCTCCGCCTGACGCTTGACGGCGTAGCGGGCCATGCACTCCACGATCACGCTGCGGGCGCTCTTTTCGTCCTCCCAGCCCATGGGGTGCACGCGCACGCCCTCGAGGTCCTTGTAGACGGTAAAGAAGTGCTCCACCTCCTTGAGGTAGTGCGGCGCCACGTCGTCCAAGCCGCGGTACTCGTCGTACAGCGGGTCGCGGGCGGGGACGCACAGCACCTTCTCGTCCATCTCGTCGCGGTCCGACATGCGAAAGATGCCGATGGGCCGCACCTCGATGAGGCACCCGGGAAAGGTGGGCACCGTGGTCATGACGATGGCGTCGAGGGGGTCATCGTCCTGGGCGTACGTCTGGGGAAAGAAGCCGTAATCGCCGGGATAGTGCACGGAGCTGTAGAGCAGGCGGTCCAGCTTGAACATGCCCGTCTGCTTGTCGAGCTCGTACTTGTTGCGGCTGCCACGGGGGATCTC
>NZ_DASURI010000352.1:0-8873 GCF_036280135.1 Longimicrobium sp. | reverse complement strand
ACCCTCTCCCCCGAACACGCCATGCAAGCAACCCGCATCCGACGGTCGGGCGCGCTCCTGGCCGTCCTGGCGCTGGCCGGCCCCCCGGCCGTCGCGGCCCAGGGCGGCTACCTGAGCCCGCCGGACCCCATCCCCGCCATCGTCACGGCGCAGCCCACGCCCGGCGTGCTGGTGGGCCGCGACCGGCAGACGCTGGCCCTGCTCACCCGCGAGGGGCTGCCCACCATCGCCGAGATGGCGGAGCCGGAGCTGCGCCTGGCCGGGTTCCGCATCAGCCCGCGCACCAACGGCATCAGCGCCACGCGCGCGGCGTACAGCAACGGCATCACCTTCCAGAACCTGTCCACGGGCGCCACCCGGCCCGTGCAGCTCCCGGCGGGCGCCCGCGTGTCCGGCACGCAGTGGTCGCCCGACGGGCAGCGGCTGGCGTTCGTGAACGCCACGCAGACCGGGCTGGAGCTGTGGGTGGCCGACGTTGCCACGGGCCAGGCGCGCCGCGTGATGGGCGCCGAGCTCAACGGCACCATCGGCACGCCGTACCGCTGGCTGCCGGACGGCTCGGGCTTCGTCGTGCTGCGCATCCCGCAGAACCGCGGCGCGGCCCCGCGCCCGTCCGAGGTGCCCACGGGCCCCACCATCCAGGAGAACGCGGGGCGCACGGCGCCGGCGCGCACCTACCAGGACCTGCTGCAGAACGCGGGCGACGAAGCCCTGTTCGACTACTACTTCACGTCGCAGATCACCCGCGTGCCCCTGCAGGGCCAACCGGTGGCGCTGGGGCAGCCGGGGATCTTCTTTGGCTACGAGCCGTCGCCCAACGGCCAGTACCTGCTGGTGACGCGCATCAAGAAGCCGTACAGCTACGTGGTGCCGGCCTCCAACTTCCCGGAGGAGACCACGGTGATCGACGCGCGCACGGGCGCCGTCGTCAAGCAGGTCGCCGACATCCCGCTGACGGACAACCTGCCGCCGTCGTTCGACGCGGTGTACGAGGGGCCGCGCTCCGTGCAGTGGCGCAGCGACGCGCCCGCCACGCTGGCCTGGACCGAGGCGCAGGACGGCGGCGACCCCCGCCGCCAGGCCGCCGTGCGCGACCGCGTCTTCATGCTCAGCGCGCCGTTCACGGCCCAGCCCACGAAGCTCATCGACCTGGAGCACCGCTTCGACGGCATCTGGTGGGGCCGCGGCGACCTGGCCATCGTGAGCTCGCAGTGGTGGAACACGCGCCGCGAGAAGCGCTTCGTCGTCAACCCGTCCGCCCCGGGGGCCGAGCCGCGCCTGCTGAGCGACCGCAGCTACGAGGACCGCTACGGCGACCCGGGCACACCCCTGTTCACCGTGACGCCCACGGGCCACTCGGTGATGAAGTTCACGGGCGACGGCCGCGGCATCTTCATGACGGCCGTGGGCGCGTCGGAGCGGGGCAACTACCCGTTCCTGGACGTGATGGACGTCGCCAGCGGGCAGAGCCGCCGCCTGTGGCGCGCCGAGGACCCGTTCTACGAGACGGTGGTGACGGTGCTGGACGACAACGGCGCCCGCGTGCTCACCCGCCGCGAGACCATCACCGATCCGCCCAACTACTTCGTCCGCGCGCTGCCGGGCGGCGAGGCGCGGGCCGTGACCAACTTCCCCGATCCGGCCCCGCAGCTGGCGGGCGTGCAGCGGCAGCTCATCACCTACACGCGCAACGACGGCGTGCGGCTGAGCGGCACGCTGTACCTGCCGCCGGGCTACGACGCCGGGCGCGACGGCCCCCTGCCCCTGCTGATGTGGGCGTATCCCACGGAGTTCCGCGACGCGGCGGCGGCGGGGCAGATCACGGACTCGCCCAACCGGTTCACGCGGCCGGGCGGCATCTCGCACCTGTTCGTGCTGCTGGCGGGCTACGCCGTGCTGGACAACCCGACGATGCCCATCGTGGGCGAGGGCGACGTGGAGCCCAACGACACGTACGTGGAGCAGCTGGTGGCCAGCGCGCAGGCGGCCGTGGACAAGGTGGTGGAGATGGGCGTGGCCAGCCGCGACCGCATTGCCGTGGGCGGCCACTCGTACGGCGCGTTCATGACGGCCAACCTGCTGGCGCACAGCGACCTGTTCCGCGCGGGCATCGCCCGCAGCGGCGCGTACAACCGCACGCTCACGCCGTTCGGGTTCCAGGCGGAGCAGCGCACGTACTGGGAGGCCACGGACACGTACACGCGGATGAGCCCGTTCACCTACGCCAACAAGGTGAACGAGCCCATCCTGCTCATCCACGGCGCCAACGACGACAACAGCGGCACCTTTCCCATCCAGAGCGAGCGCTTTTACGCGGCGCTCAAGGGGCACGGCGCCACGGTGCGCTACGTGGTGCTGCCGCTGGAGGCCCACGGCTACCGCGCGCGGGAGAGCACGCTGCACACGCTGGCGGAGATGATCAACTGGCTGGACCGCTACGTGAAGAACGCGCCCCCGCGCGAGGCGACGCCCGCCGCGCCGGCCACGCGGTAGGGAAGTGCGTGAGTGCGTGAGTGCGTGAGTGCGTGAGTGCGGGAGTTGATCCCGGCCGCATTCGACTGATGGAGAGCGGGGCGGACTGGGAGATCCAGTCCGCCCCGTCTTTTGTGCGCATGGGCCGGCGTCCGGACGGAGCGACTAAAGTCGCCGCAACCACTGCGGAAAGCCTCGCAAACTACGCGAGGCTTCAACTGACCGGAAGTCGCTCCGCTGCACGTGTCCCGGCCCTTTCTGGGGCAGTCCGCGCAGGCGGACTCCGCGACTTTCCAGCGGCGAATTCATTCGCTCCGGACGGCGCGATGCCCGCACAGATGGGAGCAGGCGCGGATTGATCCGGGTGCAGATAACTCGATATTCCCTCACCCCGTCCCGATCCGCAGACGAAACCGGAACGTGTATCCCCGGCGGCCCCAACGGGACGCGCGGTTTCGCGGCAGGGGGCGGAGTGCTATTGTTTCAGCAGCCGGCGATCGCCCGGTCGTTCCTCCGTAGAATTCGGAATCTCCCGCGCACGGCCGTCCCCGATCCGGGGCGCTGGCCGCGCGCCCGCAGGCCATCCGATGTCCTATTCGCTGTTCCCTCCCGCCGACGAGGCGCTCACCGCCGAGCCCGGCTCCGCCATGGCCCGGGCCCGCGACGCGCTGCGGGAAAGCGAGGCGTACTTTCGCTCCCTCGTGGAGAACGCCCGCGACGTCATCCACGTCATCAACGCCGACCGCACCACGCGCTACATCACGCCCTCCATCCAGCGCCTGCTGGGCTGGGACCCGGAGGAGCTCATTGGCCGCAGCGTGATGGAGTTCCTGCACCCCGACGACGTGGGACGCGTGATGGACGCCCTGCGCGCCACCCGCGGCCAGCCCGGCGCGGGGCTGCCCATCGAGGTGCGCGTGCGGCACCGCGACGGCGAGTGGCGCATCTTCGAGGGCATTGGCCGCAACCTCATCGACGATCCCGTCGTCCGCGGCGTGGTGGTCAACTCGCGCGACGTCACCGACCGCCGCCGCCGCGACGACCAGATCCGCCGCCTGGCCGCCATCCCCCAGGAAAGCCCCAACCCCATCCTGGAGTGCGACCTGCGCGGCCGCCCCATCTACCTGAACCCCGCCGCCGAGCGCCTGCTGCTGGAGCTGCGCGTGGACGAGCCGCTGGGCCTGCTGCCCGCGGACCACGCGGCCATCGTGCAGGGGTGCGTGGGCGCCGGCACGGGCGCGCGCGGGGTAGAGGCGGCCGTGGGCTCGCGCGTGTTCTCGTGGACGTACCACCCGCACCCCGCCCTGGGCGCCGTGCACGTCTTTGGCGAGGAGGTAACGGAGCGCAAGCGGGTGGAGGACCGGCTGCTGCACCACGCCCTGCACGACCCCCTCACGGGGCTGCCCAACCGGCACCTGTTCATGGAGCGCCTGGGCCGGGCCCTGCACGGCTTTCAGGGCGACGAGGCGCGCCTGTTCGCCGTCCTCTTCCTGGACCTGGACCGCTTCAAGGTCGTCAACGACTCGCTGGGCCACCACGTGGGCGACGAGCTGCTGCAGGTGATCGCCGAGCGGCTGCGGGCCAGCGTGCGCGCCTCCGACACCGTGGCGCGCTTTGGCGGCGACGAGTTCGCCGTGCTGCTGGAGGAGCTGGAGGACGCGGACGAGGCGCAGCGCATCGCCGGGCGGCTGGGGCAGGCCGTGGCCTCGCCCGTGAACCTGGGGGGATACGAGGTGTTCACGACGGCCAGCATCGGCATCGCGCTGTGCGGGGCGGGGACGGACCGGCCCGAGTACCTGCTGCGCAACGCCGACGTGGCCATGTACCGCGCCAAGGGCAGCGGCGCCAGCCGGTACGAGGTGTTCGACCGGGCCATGCACGCGCAGGCCATGGCGCGCCTGCAGCTGGAGACGGACCTGCGCCGCGCGCTCACCCGCGGCGAGTTCCGGCTGCGCTACCAGCCCATCATCTCCCTCAAGACGGGGCGCATCGCGGGGGTGGAGGCGCTCATCCGCTGGGTGCACCCGGACCGCGGCCTCACCTCGCCGGGCGAGTTCATCCCCGTGGCCGAGGAGACGGGGCTCATCCTGCCCCTGGGCGCGTGGGTGCTGGCCGAGGCGTGCCGGCAGCTGGCCGCGTGGCGCGGCGAGTTCGAGCACGCGCGCATCGCCCTGAGCGTGAACCTGAGCGCCAAGCAGTTTGGCCAGGCGGACCTGGTGGAGCGCATCCGCGACGCGCTGGACGAGAGCGGGCTGGATCCGCGGCACCTCAAGCTGGAGATCACCGAGAGCGCCGTCATCGACAACCCCGGCAGCGCGGGCGCCATGCTGGCGCAGCTCAAGGAGCTGGGGATCGAGGTGCAGATGGACGACTTTGGCACGGGGTACTCGTCGCTCAGCTCGCTGCACTCGCTGCCGCTGGACGGGCTCAAGATCGACCGCAGCTTCGTGAGCCGCATGCCCGGGAACCACGCCACGCGGCAGATGGTGCGCACCATCGCGCTGCTGGCCCGCGGGCTGGACCTGGCCGTGATCGCCGAGGGGGTGGAGACGGCGGACCAGCTGGAGGACGTGCGCGCCATGGGATGCGACTACGCGCAGGGCTACCTCATCGCCCCGCCCCTGGAGCCCGAGGGCATGCGCGCCTTCCTGGCCGAGAACCCGCAGTGGTGAGCGGATGCGGATCGGACGGCCGAGCGGGGGCTTGACGCGGATCGGATACGGCGGCGGATGCGGATCGGGGGACGGTGGCGGTCCGGACGGGTGCGCCGGTCCGGGCCGCCCGCCGGCGGATCGCGTTCGTTGACCGGGCGCCGGGGAACCGTATCTTTCTCCCCGTCAATGTTCCGTCCCTTTCCGTACGTGCTCTTTCTCTCCCGGATCGATGAAACGGATGGTGAACCGCGGCTGCCTGGGGCTGGCCGCGCTGCTGCTGCTCGCCGCCGCGGTGCCCGCGCAAGGCCAGGCGCGGACGGGTTGGCGCGTGGAATACGACGAGGCGCAGGGCTCGGAATCGGTGCACATCCGCCAGTTCCTGGAGCAGAGCAACGCGCTGGATGCCACCGCGCGGTGGATGAGCTACTGGGTGAGCCTGCCCCGCCCCCTGACGCTCCGTACCATGGAGTGCGCCACCTCCGAAGTGCGCTGGGTGCCGGAAGAGGCCACGCTGCAGGTGTGCTACCGCATGCTGGTGCGCCTGTCCGGGCTGCTGCTGGTGGAGGACAGCACCCGGGCGGCGTGGGCGCCGGCGCTCAACTACGTGCTGCTGCACGGGATGGCGCACGCCATGGTGGACGAGATGAACCTGCCGGCGCCCAACGGCGAGGAGCGCGCCGTGGACGAGCTCATGGCCCTGATGTTGGTCCCGGCAGGCGGCGAGCGGGGAAGCTGGGTGCTGAACGGGATGCGGACGCTGCAGCGCGCCGATGCCCGGTGGAGCGAGTGGGAGCACGCGCGCACGCACCAGCTTACGCCCGAGCGGGTGGAGACGGTGGCGTGCCTGGCGTACGGCGCCAATCCGCCGGTCTTTCCCGAGTACCGCAGGCACGGGCTGATCCCGGCGGCGCGCGCGGGCGGCTGCGCGGCCGCGTACCAGCGCGTGGCAAACGGTCTGGGCCGCCGCCTGGAGCCGCGGATGCGCGACCGTCAGCCGTAGCGCCCGACCGCATCGGCGGAGTACGACGAACCCCTCCGCGCGATTCGCGCGGAGGGGTTTCGCATGGCGGCCCGTCGAGCGGGAGCCCGGAGGGTGCGGGGCCCGGTTCTCCTCTCTCCGCCAGGAACGAGCGGGGAAAGGCCGGGAGAGGGGCGGGCCGCTTTCGGCGCGGATCAGCCGAATGCCGCGCCGCAGTTCTCCCTTCCCCCACGCCGGTTGTGGGGGCAAGGGCCGGGGATGGGGGACGCTCCGCGATCCGCGAAGTCTTTCCTTCCCGCCCGAACCCGCTACTGCGTGTCCGTGATGGGATTGGGATCGGCGGCGCGGAGGGCGTCCATGTACGCGCGGATGCGCTTGGCGTTGGCGCCCACGTCGCCGCGGCCCACGCGGCTCTTGGAGCGCACGTCCACGCGCGAGATCCCCGACGCGGACGACACGCGGATCACCACGTCGTCCTTGAAGCCGAACCAGGGCGTGGTAGCCGTGGCCTCGATGCGCCCCTCACGGCGGTTCTGGTCCACCAGCTCCCATCCCATCCCCCGCGCCGTGCGCAGCGCGAGGGAAAAGGCGGAGTCCACCGGCATCGCCATCATCATGGGGCGGATGTCGGGATACGCCTGCTGCTGCTGCGCGGCGATGCTGTCGCCCAGGTACTCCACGGGATTGGGCGCGTCCTGCCGCAGGGGCGCGACGGCCACGAACACGGGTGGGTTGCGCGTGTCGGTGGTGATGTCGTGGATGGGCGGGTACTGCATGGCGCCGCGCCGCGCGTTCCACGGCATGAACCAGGCGACCGCGGCCATCACCAGCGCCACGGCCGCGATCACCCGGCCGCGCCCCCGCGTGAGCGCCAGCGCCACGAGCGACAGCACGGCAGCCGCGATGCCGGCGTAGGCGGCGTACCGCATCAGCTGAAATCCCGTGCGGAAGTCCCACATGCCGAAGCGGGTGCCGGGGCCGCTCAGGAACAGCATCAGCAGGGCGATGATGGCCACGGCCAGCGCGGCCAGGGCCAGCGGCGTGCGGCGCGGGGCGCGCTCCACGGAGATGTCGGCCATCAGCGGTTCCTGGGGGTGCGGAGCTTCTTGAGGACGATGGGCACCAGGCTGCTGGCGCCCAGCAGGGCCAGGGCCAGCAGCGTCTGCGTGCCCACAAGGTCGCGCGGCGAGTCGATGCGCGCCAGCGACTCGCCCACGTTGGCGAAGACGAAGGTGCCGGGGAGGATGCCGATGAGCGTCGCCACGAAGAACGTCCGCGCGGAGACGGGGGTGAACGCCGGCACCAGGTTCATCAGCCAGAAGGGAAAGACGGGCACCAGGCGCGTGAAAAGGATGTAGTTGAACGCATCTTCCTCGAACCCTTTGGCCATGCGCTGCAGCATGGGCCCCATCCGCCGCCGGGCCGCGTCGGCAAAGAGGTAGCGGGCGCTCAGAAAGGCCAGCGTGGCGCCCACGGACGCGGCCAGCACCACGATGCCCGTCCCCACCCACCGGCCGAAGAGGAAGCCCACGGCGAACGTCATGACGATGCCCATGGGAAAGCTGAGCGCCGTGGCCACCGTGTAGATGACGATGACGCCGATGAGCACCGTGGTGTAGTGCTGGTGCGTGTAGTCCAGCAGCTGCTGGCGGTGGGACTTGAGCGCCTCGAAGTCAAAGTGCCCGCCCCACACCAGCCCCGCCACGACGGCACCGATGATGACGGCGGCCAGCAGGGGCTTTTTCCAGTCACGGCGCCGCCCGTCCGGGGCCGGGTCCGGCTCCAGCGCGTACGGGTCGATGGGGCCGCCGTGCAGGTCCGTCACGCCGCGCCGCCGTGCGAACGGGCAAACGCGGACGCGGACGCGCCGAACGCCCGGGCGATGGGCATCCGGGTCCGTCCTCTTGCGGTGGCGTGCGGAAACGCGTTCATAAAGCGCGGGGGCCGGGGCGGCGGGCGCGGTCATGCGGATGGGTGTGCGCGCAATCTAACGCCGACGCCACACGGCGAAAGCCCGGCGGGCGAACATCCGGCGGATGGCGGCTTTCGCGCGGGCTGGCTTCGTGCAGGTCCGCCGGCGATTCTGGTCCTCGGCGGACGCGCGGCCGAGGACGACAACCGGGATTCGGGAGGATGGGGATGACGTCGGAGAGCAGCGAGCGGCACCACCGGGCGGCGGAGCGCGAGACCCACGGGCCGCTGGGGATCGCGATCGTCACCGTGAGCGATTCGCGGTCGGAGGAGACGGACACCAACGGGCAGTGGCTGCGCGAGGCCATCACGCGCGCGGGCCACACGGTCGCGGGCTACCGCGTCATCCGGGACGAGCCGGACGAGGTGGAGGCGGCGCTGCACGCCATGTCGTTCGGCGCGCCGCGCATCGTCATCTTCAACGGGGGCACGGGCATCGCGCCGCGCGACACCACGTACGACGTGCTGGTGCGGCACCTGGAGAAACCGATCCCGGGGTTCGGCGAGCTGTTCCGCATGCTGAGCTGGGAGCAGGTGGGCGCGGCGGCCATGCTGTCGCGCGCCACGGCGGGCGTGTACCGGCGCCGCGTGGTGTTTTCCGTCCCCGGCTCGCCCGCGGCCGTGCGGCTGGCCTGGGAGCGGCTGATCGAGCCCGAGCTCAAGCACCTCACGTGGCTCGTCCGCCCGGAGTAAGGGGCGGAGTGACGGAGGGGGAGATTCGCGGCGTTGCGGATTCGGTGCGTGTCGCGGAGTCCGCGCGGGGCGCCCCCTCCGGGCTCGCGGAGCTCGCCCACCTC
>NZ_DASURI010000351.1:0-2831 GCF_036280135.1 Longimicrobium sp. | reverse complement strand
AAGTCCGCCTGCGCGGACTGGCCCCAGCGAAGGCGACCGGAGGTACACCGGAGCAACGCCCATGCATCGATTCAACGGCTCGGACGAGCCCCTGTGCACCACGTAAAGAACCTGCCCTCGGTGTACTACGGCAACCCGCTCCGGGGCAGTCCGCGCAGGCGGACTTCGCGAGTTTCCAGCGGCGAATTCATTCGCTCCGGCTCGGAGACGGCCCTTACCGGATCAAATCCGCAATCGGCATCAACCGCCGTGGTGGGGGCGCCGCGAATACCGATTCAGATCCGCGACTGGCATCAACCGCCCGGTGGTGTGCGCACGGCTCCGCTTATCCGACGCGGACATCGACATCGACATCGACATCGGCATCCACATCCGCATCGGAATGCCTGGCCGATCCGCATCCACGGGGAACTGGACGGGGACGCGGATCGGTGCAATCTTTGCGGCGCCCCGTCATGCAATCCGCGCGGAATCTCTCTCATCTCCCGGGCTACACGTGCGCCTTTCATCCGCAATCAGCATCGCATTTGCCGCGCTGGCGGTGTCGCTCGCCGCCGGGCCGGTGGCCGCGCAGGACGACTTCGTCTACGCCGAGATCCCGTGGGGCATCGATTCACGGGCGGCCACGGACGCGCTGGAGGCGCAGGGCTTCGTCCTCAACACGGAGTTCACCCCGGACCCGGGCGACCTGATGTTCGAGGACGACCAGGACGTGATCGCCCTGGCCTCGTTCGCGGGCGACGTGCTGGTGGGCATCCGCATCGCCTACGCGAGCTCGCAGGAGAACATCGAGGAGATGTGGGAGCGCTCCGTGGAGGAGGCGCTGCGCAACCTGGGCGACCCGGACGAGAGCGACGACGACCGCGTGACCTGGCGCCACGGCGAGACGTCGTTCTCCATCATGGTGGGCGAGTCGGAGAACGGGTTGCCGTTCATCACCGTGCAGTACGGCGGGCCCGGCTACGAGGACGAGATCGCGCGGCGGGTCGCGGGGCTCGCCCGGCCCCTGCCGGAGCTGGACGCGCGCTGGACGGTGCTGGGCGAGGACGACGAGCGGCGTATCGCATTCGACCGCACCACGCTGCGCCGGGCGAACGGCGGCGTGGTGCGCGTGTGGGTGCGCACGGACTACACGACGCCCGTCACGGATGAATCCGGCACGTACGACCGCAGCGTAAACCAGGTGGAGTACGACTGCCACGACCGGCGGTTCCGCCTGGTGAGCGCCAGCACGCGCCTGGGCGACGAGCTGGTCGCCTCGGAGAGCGTCGTCACGGAGTGGGTGGCGGTGGTCCCCGAGACGGTGGGCGAAACCGTCCTCGCGACCGTCTGCGCCGCCGGCCGCTGAGGGCCCCGGGCCCACCGGGATGGAACGGCGGATCTCCCTCGCGGACGTCCCGCCTCGGTCGGCTCTCCACCGCGCGCAAAGGCATACGGGATGCATCCCGATACGGGACGGGTGATCCCGCATCGGACGCATCCCGCCACGCCACCCCACGACCTCCTCCCCATGCCCGCGGCCTACCGCATCGATCCGGAACGCGCAATCGTCCTGAGCCGCGCATGGGGCACGCTTGGCGACGCCGACATCACCGCGCACTACACGGCACTGGCCGCCGATCCCGCGTTTGACCCGGCGTACCGGCAGCTGGTGGACCTGCGGGAGGTGACGGCGGTGGACCTGAGCGCCGCCCATATCGCGGAGATCGCGAAGCGCGCGGTCTTTCGGCCCGGCGCGCGGCGCGCGTACGTGGCGCCGACGGACGTGGCCTTTGGCGTGGCGCGCATGCTGGAGGCGTACGCGGAATCGATCGGCGGCGACGTGGAGGTCTTTCGCGATCTGCCGTCCGCCGAACGGTGGCTGGACCAGGCGCCTTGACGCCGCGCCGCCCGCTCGATTATCGTTGGAACGCAGGATTGACCGAAGACGACCTGATCAGGACAACCGAACGATGAACCCGCGCTTCAGCACTACCGCGACCACGACTACCACCCGTCCCACGGCGGGCGGCTGGGCTTTTCGCGCGCGGTAGCAGCAAGCAACCACGGGTGAAAGGGCGGCCTCTCGCACGAGAGGCCGCCCTTTTTTTCGTTCCTGGCATCCTCCCGTGCGACCGTCCCGGATCCCACATCCAACACGACGCAGACACCACGGGAGACGACGATGATGCGGGAACCGATGATGGAGAACGGCGACGGCGGACGGGCCGTCGCGAAGCCGCTGGCCGCGCGGATCGACGGCCGGCTGGTGGACCTGGACCGCGCCCCGGCCCATGGAGCGGAGCTCGTCGGCGCGGACGACGCGGACGCGCTGCCGCTCATCCGCCACAGCGCCGCGCACCTGCTGGCGGCGGCCGTGCGCGCGCTGCGGCCGGAGGCGGGAATCGGCTTCGGGCCGGCCATCGAGGACGGCTTCTACTACGACTTCGCCGTGGACCGGCCCTTCACGCCCGACGACCTCGCGCAGATCGAGGCCAGGATGCGCGAGCTGGCCGCCGCGGACGACCCGTTCGAGCGCCGCGAGGTCTCGCGCGACGAGGCGCGGCGCCTGTTCGCGGACGATCCGCTCAAGCTGGAGCGCCTGGAGGAGATCGGCGACGACGAGACGATCTCCGTCTACCGCAACGGCGCGTTCCTGGACCTGTGCCGCGGCCCGCACGTGCCGTCCACGGGCCACGTTCGCCACGTGCGCCTGCTGAGCTCCGCCGGGGCGTACTGGCGCGGCGACGAGAAGCGGCAGATGCTGCAGCGCATCTACGGAACGGCGTGGTCGTCCGCCGACCAGATGGACGCGCACCTGGCCCGGCTGGAGGAGGCCAAGCGGCGCGACC
>NZ_DASURI010000350.1:0-3025 GCF_036280135.1 Longimicrobium sp. | reverse complement strand
GGGCGCGGCGCTGGACTGCGCGGCGGAGCTCCTCTTCCTGGCCGCGTTCGGCGGGAGCGTGGCGCTCATGCTGTGGCGGGCGCGCCGCGGGCTGGCCACGGCCGGCGAGGTGGTGACGGCCGTCTACCTGGGACAGCAGGTGATGTCGGGCGTGGTGGAGCCCGTGCGCCGCGTGGCGGGGCTGGGCGAGGTGCTGCGCGCCGCCGGGCGCCTGCTGTGGCTGCGGGACTACGCCCGCGCGCACGGGCCGTCCCCCGCGGGCCGCCCCGTCCCCGACCGGCTGCGGGACGGGATCGTCTTCGAGAACGTCTCGTTCCGCTACCCGGGGACAGAGGGCTGGGTGCTGCGCGACGTCTCGTTCCGCGTCCCCGCCGGCGCCGTCGTGGCGCTCGTGGGCGAGAACGGGGCGGGAAAGACGACCCTCGTCAAGCTGCTCACGCGGATGTACGCGCCTACGGGCGGGCGCATCCTGGTGGACGGGGCGGACCTGGCGCAGATGGACGTGGGCGCGTGGCGGGCGCGGCTGGCGGCGGCGTTCCAGGACTTTGCCCGGCTGGAGCTGGCGGCGCGGCGGACGGTGGGCGTGGGCGACCTGCCGCGCCTGGACGACGACGAGGCCGTCCGCGCGGCGCTGGAGCGGGCCGGCGCGCCGGGAGCCCTGGACGCGCTCCCCGCGGCCGGCGACACGCAGCTGGGCGCGCGCTGGGCAAACGGCGTGGACCTGTCCACGGGCCAGTGGCAGCGGCTGGCGCTGGGCCGCGCGCTCCTGCGGACGGACCCGCTGGTGGTGTTCTTCGACGAGCCCACGGCCAGCCTGGACGCCCTGGCGGAGCACGCCCTGTTCGAGCGCTACGCCGCCGAGGCCCGCGCAGGCGCGGCGCGCGGCGCCGTGACGGTGCTGGTGTCGCACCGCTTCAGCACCGTGCGCAGCGCGGACCTCATCCTGGTGGTGCGCGAGGGAGGCGTGACGGAGCTGGGAAGCCACGACGAGCTGCTGCTGCGCGACGGCCTGTACGCGGAGATGTACCACCTCCAGGCCCGCGCCTACGCCTGACCGCGCCGCTCGGGACGTCTGTCGCCTGCCCGTGCGGGATGACGCCGACCGAAGAATCGGGTCGCCGGAGTGCGGGATCTCGCCCGTGCGCTGCGTTGCTCTCGGGGCGGGCGCGCACGGGTGAGATCGTGCCGGGTTGGCGACGACCCTCCGGTCGGCCGGCGCACATGACTCCGTACGATTGATGGGACGCGCGGGCGCTTCCCTCGCCTGGAATGACGGCACGGGCGAGAAACACGAGACGGCGGCGGACGGAGCACGGCCGGGAGGAATCCCGGAAGAGGACGAAAATCGATCGATGTTGAGCCGGGCGGCGCCGTCGCCCGGGACGAGGAACCCGCAACGCGCGAGGAGAGATGCGGAACTATCCCCCGGCGCTCCTGGAGGAGTGGATGCGCCTGTACTACTTCGCGGTGGACGCCGACATCGGCAGCAGCGGCGTGTCGGACCACTCGCTCGCGGAGGTGCGCGCGCTGGCGGGGATCACCGTGGAGGAGATGGACGCCGTCGTCTTTCACGACAGCCAGACGCTGGGCGGAACGGGCGTGCGCAGCGCCATCGCCCGCCGCTGGGCGGCCGGCGACGCGTCGCGCGTGATGGTCACGCACGGTTCCACCGAGGCCATCTTCCTGGTGATGAACGCCCTCCTCGACGCCGGGGACGAGGTGGTGGTCCTGGACCCCGTCTATCCCGGCTTGGGCGACGTGGTGCGCGGGATGGGGTGCCGGCTGGTGCCCTGGCGCCTTCGCCCGGACGACGGCTGGCGCCCGGACCCGGACGCCCTGGCGGCGCTCGTGACGGACCGCACGCGGATGATCGTCGTCAACTTTCCCCACAACCCCACGGGCACCACGCTGACGGTGGAGGAGCAGGACGCGCTGGTGGCCGTGGCGGAGCGGGCGGGCGCGTGGCTGCTGTGGGACGGCGCCTTCGCGGACCTCACGTACGACACGGCGCCGCTCCCGGACCCCGGCCTTCGCTACGCGCGGGCCGTCTCGCTGGGCACGCTCTCCAAGGGGTTCGGCCTTCCGGGGCTGCGGGTGGGCTGGTGCCTGGCGGACCCCGCCGTGCTGGACCGGATGGCCAGGGTGCGCGACTACCTCACCCTGCACCTGTCCCCCCTGGTGGAGCTCATCGCGGAGCGGGTGGTGGATGCCGCGGACCGCATCCTGGGCCCCAGGCGCGCCGCCGCCCGCCGCAACCGGCAGACGGTGGACGCGTGGATGGCGCGGCAGGACGGGCTCATCCGCTGGACGCTGCCGGCGGGCGGCGTGTGCGGGTTTCCGCGGCTGGAGGTGCCCGACGTGGAGGCGTTCTGCCACGCCCTGGCCAGGGAGCAGCGGGTGCTGCTGGTGCCCGGCACCTGCTTTGGCTGGCCGGGGCACGCGCGGCTGGGCTTTGGCGGCGCGCCCGACGTGCTGCGGGACGGGCTGGACCGCCTGGCGGGGGCCCTGCGCGCGGCGGCCCCCGCGCTGGTGTGAGGGCACGCGGCGGGGCGGCGTGGGCCGGCCCCTTCCTTATTCATTTCATCGGAGGTGTACCGAGATGTCCCGGATCGTGATGACCCCGGAGGAGGTCGCGGAGACCCGCGTGCTCCTGCAGGACCTTGCCGGCCGCTATGGCTCGCCCGAGAACCAGGAGTTCCTGGACGAGGCGGACGTGATCGCGCACGACCTGCCGCGCAGCATCCGCAAGGCCGTGCGCGCGTTTCGCCTGTTCGAGCCGGCGGGGGCGATGCTCGTGGTTTCGGGCTGGCCCGTGGACGAGGAGAAGATCGGGCCCACGCCCGTGCACTGGAAGCAGCACACGCCCGGCAACGACACCCGCGCGGAGGACATGCTGCTGGTGCTGCTGGGCTCGCTGCTGGGCGAGCCCATCGCCTGGAGCACGCAGCAGGACGGGCGGGTGGTGCACGACATCCTGCCCATCAAGGGGCACGAGCAGGAGCAGCTGGGCAGCGGCAGCGAGGTG
>NZ_DASURI010000349.1:0-3101 GCF_036280135.1 Longimicrobium sp. | reverse complement strand
CCGAGTGCGTCAAGATCAAGGCCACCCTCACGCCCGGCCTGGAGCACGGCCGCGGCCAGACCATCGACTTCAACCTCGACAGCCTGGCGCCGGGCGAGACGCGGACGGTGGCCATCGACATCGGCCCGGAGCAGCTGGCGTTCTGGGGGATCGAGATGCGGCGCGTGGTGGAGCCCGGCGAGTTCGAGGTCCGGGTCGGCAGCTCGTCGCGCGACGAGGACCTGCGGACGGTCATCCTGCGGGTCCGCTGACCCGCCCCACATCGAGAGAACAACGCATGGCGCAGACTGCACAGGCCGCCGCGGCACCCGCCGCGCCCGCCCCGCGCACGGCGGCGGACGGCACGGAGCGGCTCTCCGTCCGGGAGAAGGTCGGCTACAGCCTGGGAGACACGGCGGCCAACTTCATCTTCCAGACGATGATCATCTTTCAGCTCGCCTTTTACACCGACACCTTCGGGATCTCGGCGCGGGCGGCGGGCACCCTGTTTCTCGTGGTGCGCGTGTGGGACGCCATCTTCGACCCCATCATGGGCGTGGTGGCGGACCGGACGAACACGCGCTGGGGCAAGTTTCGCCCGTGGATCCTGTGGACGGCGCTCCCCTTCGGCATCATGGGGATGCTGACGTTCACCACGCCGGACCTTTCGCCCAGCGGCAAGCTGTTCTACGCGTACACCACCTACATCGTGCTGATGATGGTGTACAGCGCCAACAACCTGCCCTACAGCGCGCTCAGCGGCGTGATGACGGGCGACGTGGGCGAGCGGACGAGCCTGAGCCAGTACCGCTTCATTTTCGCCATGCTGGCGCAGCTGGCCATCCAGGGGCTGGCGCTGCCCATGGTGAAGTACTTTGGCCAGGGCAACGACGCGCGCGGCTACCAGGTGACGATGGGGATCTTCTCCGTCCTGGCCATCGTCTTCTTCGTCATCACCTTCAGCACGACCAAGGAGCGCATCCAGCCGCCGCCGGACCAGGAGCAGAACATCCGCCGCGACTTCGCGGACCTGGGCCGCAACCGCCCGTGGGTGGTGATGTTCGTCCTCACCCTCATCCTCTTCATCACGCTGGCCCTGCGCGGCGGGACGGGGCTGTACTACTTCCGCTACTACGTGCAGCGGTCGGTGGACGGCGCCGTCGTCTCCGGCGAGAACCTGTTCAGCATGTTCAACGTGCTGGGCACCTCGGCCACCATCGTGGGCGTGATCCTGAGCAAGCCGCTGGCGCTCAAGTACGGCAAGCGCAACCTGTTCATCGGCGGGCTGGGGTTCACCACGCTGTTCACGGCGGCGTTCGCGCTGTTCCCGCGCGACGGGGTGACGGCCATGTTCGCCACGGAGATGCTGCGGCAGTTCGCGTACGGGTTCACCATCCCCCTGCTGTGGGCCATGATGGCCGACGTGGCGGACTACTCGGAGTGGAAGAACCACCGCCGCGCCACGGCCATCGTCTTCAGCGCCATCGTCTTTGCCCTCAAGGCGGGGCTGGGGTTCGGCGGGGCCATCGGCGGATGGCTGCTGGCGTCGTACGGCTACGTGCCCAACGCCGAGCAGACGGAGCGCGCGCTGGACGGCATCCGCCTGTCCATGAGCCTGTACCCGGCGATCGCGTTCGGCATCTGCGCCGTGTGCCTGCTGTTCTACCGCATCGACCGGCGCACGGAGGTCACCATCGCCGACGAGCTGGCCGCGCGCCGCCGCGCCCTGCATCACACGGCCATCGCCAGCGCGCCGTGAGGACGACGATGACCAAGACGACGATCCTGGCCGCTGCGCTGCTGCTTCCGGCGATGCTGGCGGGGCAGGGGCCCGCGGGGCTTACGGCGCGGCTGGACAGCGTGCGCGCGTACCCCTCGCTCAAGGCGGCGTACCCCGCGCTGCGCATGGGGACCACGCTCAACCTGGACGAGGCGTACGGACGCGACCTGGTGGGCGGCGAGATCATCCGCCACCACTTCAACGCCATCAGCCCCGAGAACCTGCTCAAGTGGGAGTCGGTGCAGCCGCTGCCGGGGCGCTGGGCGTTCGAGGCGGCGGACCGCTACGTGGAGCTGGGCCAGCGCAACGGGATGTTCATCGTGGGCCACGCGCTGGTGTGGCACAGCCAGACGCCGCCGTGGGTGTTCTACAACGCGGACGGCTCGTTCGTGAGCCGCGACACGCTGCTGGCGCGCATGCGCGAGCACATCCACACGGTCGTGGGCCGCTACCGGGGCCGCGTGAACGGCTGGGACGTGGTGAACGAGGCGCTGGACGAGGACGGCAGCCTGCGGCAGTCGCCGTGGCTGCGCATCATCGGGCCGGACTACCTGGCGCACGCGTTCCGCTTTGCCAACGAGGCGGACCCGCAGGCGGAGTTGTACTACAACGACTACTCCCTGGAGAACCCGGCCAAGCGCGCGGGCGCCGTGCGGCTCATCCGCGAGCTGCAGCGGCAGGGCGTTCGGGTGACGGCCGTGGGGATGCAGGGGCACCACAACATGGCCTGGCCCACGCTGGCGGCGGAGGACAGCACGATCACGGCGTTCGCCGACCTGGGCGTGCAGGTGGCCATCACGGAGCTGGACGTCGACGTGCTGCCCCGCGTAACGCGTGGGAACACGGCCGACGTCGCGGCGCGGGCCGGCGCCGACGCGTGCAATTGCCGGCTGAACCCGTACGTGGCGGGGCTGCCGGACAGCGTGCAGCAGGCGCTGGCGGAGCGGTACGCGCAGTTCTTCGCGCTGTATGGCCGGCGGTCCGACGTGGTGCGGCGGGTGACGTTCTGGGGCGTGTCGGACAACGACTCGTGGCTCAACGACTTCCCCATGTATGGCCGCACGAACCACCCGCTGCTCTTCGGCTGGCGCGGCGAGCCCAAGCCGGCCTTCCACGCGGTCATCCAGGCCGCGCGGCGCGGCACCGTCGCGGGTGTGGGTGGAGCGGTGGGCGGAGCACGTGGGCCCGGCGGAGTCGGCGCGGGCAGCGCGGGGAATGAGAGCGCGGATGGCGGCGTCGACGTGGATCCGGGCGTGGGCGTGCAGTAGGGGCGGGTCGGACGAGGGACGAGGGCGGGAGGGGAGGGCTGGAGACGAGGGGAGACGAGGGGAGAGGCAGAGCG
>NZ_DASURI010000348.1:0-11390 GCF_036280135.1 Longimicrobium sp. | reverse complement strand
CCGCTGCCGGCTCGAACCATCCGAATGCCGAGATGAAGTTCTCCCTTCCCCCATGCCGTTTATGGGGGAAGGGCCGGGGATGGGGGGCGCCCCGCCCGCCGCGTGATCCCTCCATCCACGGCCGAATCCCACCCGTGCCGTCCCCCTGGCCCGCTCCGTGCCGCTGCGCCTCCCCCGCGCTATAATCCGAAGATCCCGGGGCCGCCGGCACGTCCATCCGCGTCCGCCCGCTCCGCACCGAACCGGCCAGCCAACGCATCGTGATGCAGGTCATCCAGCCCGTCGACGCAAAGGGAGCCCGCCTGGAGCGCGCCCTCAAGGAAACGATCCAGGGCGAAGTGCGCTTCGACGCCAAGTCGCGCCTGCTCTACAGCACCGATGCGTCGCTGTACCAGATCCTCCCCGTGGGCGTCGTCGTCCCGAAAGACGCGGAGGACGTGGCGGCCGCCACGCGCCTGGCAGCCGAGGCGGGCGTGCCCGTGCTGCCCCGTGGCGGCGGCACCGCCCTCGCCGGGCAGACGGTGGGGCCCGCGCTGGTGCTGGACTTTGGCAAGTACATGAACCGGGTGCTGGAGATCGATCCCGATCGCCGCACCGCGCGGGTGCAGCCGGGGCTTCGGCTGGACCGGCTGAACCGCATCGCGGCGCCGCACAAGCTGCACTTTGGGCCGGACCCGGCCACCATCCGCCAGTGCTGCCTGGGCGGGATGATCGGCAACAACTCGTGCGGGGCGCGGTCGCTGGTCTACGGCAAGACGGGCGACCACGTGCACACGCTGGACTGCATCCTGGGCAACGGCGCGTCCGCGCACTTCGGGCCGGTCGCGCGTGACCGCATCGGGGCGATGGGCGGCGTGGAGGGCGAGCTGGCGCGGCGCGTACTGGCCGTGCTGGAGCCGGAGCGGGCGCGCATCATCGACCGCTATCCAAAGGTGCCGCGCCGTGTATCCGGCTACAACTTCGATGCGATGCTCGAGGCGCCAGAGCTGAATCTGGCGCACCTCATCGTCGGCTCGGAGGGGACGCTGGCGACGGTGGTGGAGGCAACCGTGGGGCTCGTCCCCGTGCCGCCGGCGCGCGCGCTGGTGCTGCTGAGCTTCAGCGAGCGGTTCACGTCGATGGATGCAACGCCGTTCATCCTCCCCGAGCCGGGGCTGAGCGCGCTGGAGATCGTGGACTCGCGCGTGCTGCAGGGCGCTCGCGACCTCTTCGAGTTCCGCCCCACGGCCGCGCTGGTGGCGCCGGACGCCATGGGCGTGCTGTTCTGCGAGTTCAGCGGCGACACGGCCGACGAGGTGGCCGAGCGCGCCCACGACTTCGCCCGCCGCGCTCCGTCGCTGCCCGGGCGCCCAACGGCCGGCGTCTTCCTGTCCGCCGCGGAGCAGAACGCGGCGTGGGCGCTGCGCCAGGCCGCGACGGGGCTGCTGTATCGAACGACATCGCATCGCGACATCAAGCCGCAGGAATTCGTGGAGGACACCGGCATCGCGCCGGAAAAGCTGGGCGCCTACACGCGGCGCTTCGAGGAGATCGTCCACCGCAACGGGACCACGCTGGGCTTCTTTGGCCACGCGGGGCAGGCGTGCCTGCACATCCGCGTCGATCTGAATCTGAAGCGTGGCGAGGACGTGCACCGCATGCAGGCCATCGCCCACGAGGTGGCGGAGCTGGTGGCGGAGTTCGGCGGATCGCTCAGCGGCGAGCACGGGGACGGGCTGTCGCGATCCGAGTTCCTGCCCATCATGTTCGGCCCGGAGATCATGGACCTGCATCGACAGGTCAAGCAGGTGTTCGATCCGGAAAACCGCATGAACCCGGGCAAGATCGTGCCGCCCGTGCAGCGGATGAGCGAGAACCTGCGCTTCGGCGAGTCGTATCGCGCGAATCCCCCGCAGACGTGGTTCGATTATTCGAACGACGGCGGCGACTTTGCCGTGGCGGTGGAGAAGTGCAACGGGATGGGCGTCTGCCGAAAGCTGGACGCGGGGACCATGTGCCCGTCGTTCATGGTGACGCTGGAGGAGCAGCATTCGACGCGGGGACGCGCCAACTCGCTGCGCGAGGCCATGAAGGGCAACCTGCCGGGGATGCGCAGCCACGAGGTGCTGGAGGCGCTGGACCTGTGCCTGAGCTGCAAGGCGTGCAAGACGGAGTGCCCCGTGGGCGTGGACATGGCGCGCTACAAGGCGGAATTCCTGGCTCAGCACCACCGCGAGCACGGCACGGACCGCAAGTCGCAGTTCTTTGGGCGGATCCACGACGTGGCCAAGGCGGCGTCCATCGCGCCGGGGTTCGCCAACTTCGGCAACAAGATGTTCTCGGGGCTGATCAAGCAGGTGGGCGGCATCGACCCCCGCCGCGAGATGCCGACGTTCGCGCCGCAACCGTTCCGAAAGTGGTTCCGGGGGATCAACGACATCTTCCGCGGGGAAAAACCGACCGTCATCCTGCTGGACGACACGTTCAACAACTTCTTTGGCCCGGAGCCGCTAAAGGCCGCGGCCTTCGTGCTGACGCGCGCCGGCTTCAACGTCAAGCTGCCGCAAAAGCAGGTGTGCTGCGGCCGTGCGGCCATCTCCAAGGGGCTGCTGGACCACGCGCGCGACCTGCAGCAGAACCTGGTGGATGTGCTGGCGCCGGAAGTCGAAGCTGGCGCGATGGTCGTGGGCATCGAGCCCAGCTGCATCCTGACCCTACGCGACGAGCTGCCGGACCTGGTGCGCGACGGGCGCACGAAGGCGCTGGCCGCCGCGTCGCTGACGCTGGAGGAGTTCCTGGCCGGGCTGCCGGACTGGAAGCCGGGCCGGCTGGAGCGCCGCGCCGTGGTCCACGGCCACTGCCACCAGAAGGCGATCGTCGGCATGGAGCCCACGCGCCAGGTGCTGTCCCGCGTGGAGGGGCTGGAGTTCACGATCCTGGACAGCGGATGCTGCGGGATGGCGGGCTCGTTCGGCTACGAGCAGGGCCACTACGAAGTGAGCCGGGCCGCCGGCGAGCGCGTGCTGTTTCCCGCCGTGCGCGCCGCGGGCGAGGAGGCGCTGGTGGTGGCCCCCGGCTTCAGCTGCCGCCACCAGATCGCCGACTTCTGCGACAACCGCCGCAGCCTCCACACGGCGGAGCTGTTGGCGATGGCGAAGTGAAGATGAGGTGGATGATTTTCGCCGTAACCCTGGTGGCTTTCGGCTGCGGAACGTCCTCGCCGCCGGCTGCAAAGCCTGCGACTGTGAAGCCTGAGCGCGTGAAGCCCTCGCCGCGGGCGGTTCGGCTCCCGCCGCTCGAGTTGGTGGGATGCTACGCGCTGTATAACGAGGCGGGGCAGCCCGCGTCCCGGAGCCTGTACTTTGCCTCGGATCGGGTGCGCCTGGAGGCACGGGAGTGGGGGCGGCCCAATACGTGGGATGCCACGCGGCTCGGCGCCGACGGGGGAATTCCGGAGGATGGGCGCCAGGGCAGAAATGTGTACTGGGCCGTCGATTCACTCGCGGCGGACACCATCCACGTTCACATCCACACGGGCTTTAGCGGCTCCGAGCTGATCCTGGGGGTGCGGCCTGCGTCGGATACGCTGTATGGCCGGGCTCTGGAGCACTGGGACATGGGTCCCAGCACCAACGACGCGGGACGCGTGACGGCGATCCGCGTGGCCTGCGTGCCCGGGACGGGATGAGCGGGGCACCTCCCTCCGCACCGTGGCCTCAGCCGTCACGGTCAGATCGCCGGCCGCCGCGATAACCGCAACGACTGAGTTGCTGGCGATTGCGGAGTGAGACCTTGGAAGTAACCTTTTACAGTAAGAAGAGACATGAGACGCAGCACGATCATCGCAACCTGCTTGGTCAACTCAAACATGGTCAATCAGATCGAGGGCGCGGAACACAAAGTACAACAGATTTTCCGGGATGAGTTTCCTGAAGAGGATTTTGCCGCGTGGAACCGGGAAGTAGGGGATGAAACTGCGGCTACGATCATTAGGAAGATTGGTCGGGCTTCGAGGATCAACGTAAGGATGTTCATCGACGAGCTACGGCGTTAGAGCATCACCTAACACGGACTCTGCCTGCTGCCATTGCATCGTCGCCCAGATCTTTGGGCTTCGAGCAGGGCCATTACGGAGTGAGCCGGGGAGTCGGCGAGCGCGTGATCTTCCCCGCCGTGCGCAACGCGGGCGAGGAGGCGCTGGTGGTGGCCCCCGGCTTCAACTGCCGCCACCAGAGGGCGACTTCTGCGACAAACGCCACTTACTGCACACGCCGAGTTGCTGACACTCCCTGGCGGACCCCAACCCGCGTAGGAATTTTGTTGCGTTGTGGAGAAAGAAATCATTGGAGGTTGATGCTGTTTACTGTAGTTTGGAGGATCGCCGCTGGTCCGTTCGACCTCACTTGGAGACAACAATGGATTGGCTTAATCCGTTCCCACATGTAGATAAACATCCCCGGGTGGTAGCTCTCGTCTTAGTAGGTGTTCTAGTGGCGGGCGCAATTGGCGGATGTTCTACACGCGATCCCTTCAGCATGATCTCCAAGGGTTTCGTTCCGCTTCCGATCAACGCTTTGCAGGGATGGAACAGCGGCTCACCCTGATTCACGAGAGCCGTATGCGCGATTCAGCACGTTTCGCTAGCGAGATGAGGGTGGCTGATGGCCAGATCCACGCCCTATTGACGGGACTAACAGGGTTCGATCGATCCTCACGTGGATTGATCGTCGAACTTCGCCGGATTTTGCCGAACCTTCCCGACACTTCCATATCGCAGGTACAACAGAGCATAGATTCTATAGCGATTCAACTAGATAGCGTGCGGAGTACGATGCTGGCCGTCAGACTGATGGATGATCTCCGGCACCCGAGGTTTGAACTCGCTTCCGGGGGGGGTGCTACTGTCAGCCACGCCGATGCGCCCCTGCTAGCTCCCATTTCGCTTATGATCTGGGGTATTGCAGGACTTATTGTCTTCCTCTCTGCAAACTTCCTCTTCGACAGGCACCGTCAGCGGGAACTCACTCGCGAGATCGAGAGACTACGAGCGCGTTTAGATGAGACAGGGCGCACCACTCCTTAACCGCAAATCCGCTGCGGGGGCTGGGTGGCTGGACCGTGCTTTGCACGCGACACTGTGCGCAAGGCGACCAATCCACCCACGGGCATTCGCGACGCCGATGTCTCACGCCTACATCGCCGTCTCACGCTTCACGCCTTGGCCGGAAGCCTTGGCCTAGCACCTCCTCAGTCCACGCACCCACGGCCTCCTGCGCGTCGCGCAACTCCTCGCCGAACTCCAGCACTGCCTCTGCGACCAGCAGGTCCATCGACATCTCGCACTCAGAGACGTAGCGGGAGAGCTTGATCGAGGAGTACGCGACTGCCTCCAGAGCGCCGAAGCGGTCCGACAGCATCTCCAGCATGCGCGCGGGGGTGGTTCCTTCCATCCCCATGGCATCGCTCCTGGTTTCTTGCGCCTCCGGCAGAGGATTCCGTCTCCGCTTCTCTCGACTACGACCGGCCGTCGAGCCTGCCCACGACCTTGCTGAAGTCGCGGCGGGCGAGGGCGTCGGGGGTGATCCAGAAGGTGGCCTTGCCGTTCAGGCTGGCAACGTCCCACGCGAGCCCCCGGTCGGCGTCGATGTTCAACAGGCAGATGATCGGGTCGTCGACGTCGCGCGCTTGGTGGCAGGCGGGGGCGTGGCCGAGCATCTGAGAAAAGTGCGGGTTGAACTCGTCGTAACCGGAGTAGTAGGACGCGTAGGCGGCGTAGACGTGGTCGGGCACCAGCGCCGCCAAGATGGGGTCCCCCGCGAAGGACCGGAGCGTATCGGCGGCGGCGTAGGAGACGAGCACGGGATGATCATCCAGACCTGCCAGCCACGCGCGCAGCGCCTGCCGGTCCTCCTCCGCCACCGGTTGCTCGAGCGGCACCTCGCGCGAGCGTGCGAGCCAGTATTCGGCCTTGGCGACGCGCTCGCCCGGCGTTTTCTCGCCGAGCGAGTAGCTGCGCGGAATGTCCAGGAACCGCAGGGCGAGATGGTGGATGTACGCCCAGTACTGCGGAAAGCTCTGCGCGCCGGAGGCGGCGAAGTGGAAGATCGTCCTGCCCGCATCGCGCCCCGCTCCGGGCACGGACTGGCTTGTCCGCGGCAGGCCGGCGGCGGCCATCAGCGCGGCGGCACGCCGGGCGTCCAGCTGCTCGGCGTAGGCTTCGCGCACGTCATCGCTGATCTCCGGCTCGTCCGAGGCCCCGCGCACGAACCGGTCGAGCAGGCGGCGCCACAGCCCCTTGTCCCGCTCGCCCGGATAGGGCAGGGCGGATTCTTCGGGAAAGCTGTCGAAGGGGAGCGGCACGACGGGCCATCCAAAATGGACGTTCGACTCCGTCAGGGAACTCTCCAGGGACGGCAGGTCCGCGGGCGGGTGGCGTAGCGGAGTGCGCACGCCGGCATCGAGCGCATACAGCACGCGGCAGGTGTCGGAGGCGGGGCCCTCGCGGTTCCAGGTGTACCGGTCGCCCCGGCCAAAGAAGAAGAGGACGCCCCGCTCCGGCAGCACCGTCGTGAAGCGGATGTCGGCGCAGTCGATCTGGGCCATGAAGTGGAGCGGCGTGCCGCCGGAGGTGCGCGGCCACGTGTGGCTCTCAGGCAGCCGGGGAAGCCCGCCGAAGTGGCTGTTGGTCGGCGGGCCGGCGTGCGGCGGCCAGGGCTGGTGCAGGAGCACCGCCTCGCGCCGGTAGCGGCGGAACAGCGCATCGGGATCGTTGCCGGCCCCCATCGGCTACTCCGCGGCCGGAAGGTGGATCTCGCCGCCACCCCGGCGGATGCGCTCGCTCATCATCTCCATCCCTCGTCATCCGCAGGGCTCCGGCCGAACCGCATCCCCGGCATGGTAGCCGGACGCGCATCATCTGACAACGCGCCGCGTAGACGAGGTGGAGCGGGAGGCCGGCGTTCATCCGCAGGGCCGGCTTGTCGTTTCGCGGGCAAGATCCTTCGTCGCCGCCAGGGTCCCCGCACAGGCGAAAATCGCGCGGCGGCTCCTCAGCTCGACTTTGGCCTTCTCAGGCCGCATATGCAAGCGCGTCGGCCCAGCGTTGAAGCAGCGGGTCTGGATTATTAGCGTTGTCGCCCGCGTACGGCGAGTAGGAAATATTCTCGTGCAGCCAGAGCTGGCGCCGCACGGCCGCGATCGCGTCGCTGAAAGAAAGCGCCTGCTTGGAATACCATGCCGCCTGCCGGGGTGTGAGATGGCCGGAGCGGTGAAGGCGCTGGCCGAGCAGGGTAACGATGGAAAACAGGCCCAGCAGGACAGGTGTGGTGCGGTCGATCGCCTTGTGCGACCACTGACGCTGTGTCTCCACTCCGAGATGGCGGCGGCTCTCGGCGAAAGTGACCTCCATCTGCCAGCGCCGGACGAAATAGGAGAGAATGCGCGTGGCGCGCAGTGACGGATCGGTGCAGAGGTAGGCGCGAGACTCGAGCTTGCCGTCAGGGTCGCGGACGAGAACGAATCGCCCAGAGATCGGGGGTTTACCCTTGTAGTACCAGACGGCCGTGAAGGTGGTGATCTCGACGGTCTTCTCGGTGCGGCCATACCACGTGCGGAGGCGGATGCGCCGCCAGACCGTCGTCGGATCGTGCAGCCTCTCACGCAGGCTGGGCAGGCGCTCCCCCTTGAGCCGCTTCCGGCCGCGCTTTCCGGCGGCAGGCTCGGGAGCGGGGGCGTAAAGCCCGCTGTCCAGGCGCATCTGCGTGATGACAATGACATGGCGGCGCAGACCGGCCAGGAACTCGTAGGCGGCATAGGTGCTGTCGCAGACCAAGATGATCTTGCGCTCGGCCACCCAACGCCGGACCTGCTTGACCAGTTGCCGTCCCCAGTCGGTGATCGCCTTGTGCCGGATGCCGCGCTGCTGCGCGTAGCGCTCAGACGGGGCGAGCGCGGTGAGGAAGGGCAGGGCCCAGACCCGCCCGGCAAAGGGCACGCGCACGAGCAGCATCACGCAGATCCAGCGCAGCCCGCTCGCCTTGACGAAGTGGCCGCGGCTGGAGCGAACGGGATCACGGTAGATGCCGCGCTTGTCGATCTTCTTGCCCCAGCGCCGCTCGATCGTCTCATCGAGGCCGATGACGATCGGACCGCGGAGGGCGAAGGCAATGAGGAGCAGCAGCAGGAGGATGTGGCTGGCCTGCAGGGGACTCCAGCGTGCACGGGAAAGGACGCGATGGTAGTTCACGAAGGTGTGCTTCGCCTCCAGCCCCGAGATGCGCAGCGCCGCGGTGACGGTGCGTCTGCCGGGGGAGAGGAGCGCACCGATCACCAGCTGCCGGGCATTGCCAAAGGTCGGCTGGGTGAAGAGCGGAGCAAAGGAGAGGAGGAGCGCTTCGAACTCGCTCCATCCGGCAGCGGCGGCGGTGGGTGTCAGACACATGCACCCAATGTAAACTTGTAGGTGGCGACGGGGAAATCCGCCGCTCGACATCGGAAAAGGCCAAAGTCGAGCTCAGGATGACGCGCTTCGGTGAGAATCGGCCTCCCACCCCCCTCTCGGAAGGCCGCTGGACGACGATCGCCATCGTTCCGCAACGGCAGCCTTGCGCGGGCAGCATCCGGCGTGCTTCCTTGGTGATTCCCGCCTGCCGCACCTCCCATCCTCCGCCCCGCGACCTCCCATGCCCGCACCCGCACGCGAACGGTTTTTTCCCCGCTGGACGCCCGTCGCGGGCGGGGTGGTGGGGCCCGAGGAGCGGCTGCCGTGGGGGCAGACGATGGTGGTGGGGCTGCAGCACGTGTTCGCCATGTTCGGCGCCACGGTGCTGGTGCCCATCCTGATGGGCTTCGACGCCAACACCTCCGTGTTCTTCTCGGGGATCGGCACGCTGCTGTTCTTCGTGGTCGTGGGCGGACGGGTGCCCAGCTACCTGGGGAGCAGCTTTACCTTTCTGCCCATCACGCTGGCGGCCACGGCGTACGCCGGAAAGGGTCCCAACCCCAACATCGGCGTGGCGCTGGGCGGCATCATCGCGGCGGGGGCGCTGTACGCCCTCATCGGCCTGGTGGTGATGGGGACGGGGTACCGGTGGATCGAGCGGCTGATGCCCCCCGTCGTCACGGGCGCGGTGGTGGCGGTGATCGGGCTGAACCTGGCGCCGGTGGCCGTCAAGTCCATCAGCGGCAGCGGGTTCGACACGGGGGTCGGGCTGGCGACGGTGCTGGCGACGGGCGCCGTGGCCGTCTACGCGCCGGGGCTGCTGCGCCGCGTGCCCATCCTGCTGGGCGGCATCATCGGCTACGTGCTGTACCTGGTGCTGGCCAACGGGATGGGGATGGGGCCGGTGATCGACTTCGCACCGCTGCGCGACGCGGCGTGGATCGGCTTTCCCACCTTTTCGCGGCCCGTGTTCAGCTGGAACGTGGCGCTGCTCTTTGCCCCGGCGGCGCTGGTGCTGGTGGCCGAGAACCTGGGACACATCAAGGCGGTGGGCGCCATGACGGGGCAGTCGCTGGACCGCCACCTGGGCCGCGCGTTCGTGGGCGACGGGCTGGCGTGCATGCTGGCGGCGTCCGGCGGCGGCACGGGCGTGACCACCTACGCCGAGAACATCGGGGTGATGGCGGTCACGCGCATCTACTCCACGCTCATCTTCGTGGTGGCGGGCGCGGCGGCCGTGGTGATGGGGATGTCGCCCAAGTTCGGCGCGCTGGTGGGGACCATTCCCGGCCCCGTGCTGGGCGGGCTGTCCGTGGTCCTCTTCGGGCTGATCGCGGCCACCGGCGGGCGCATCTGGGTGCAGAACCGCGTCGATTTTTCCAACAGCCGCAACCTGGTGACGGCCGCCGTCACGCTGACCTTGGGCGCGGGCGACCTAGCGCTCAAGATGGGCGGGTTCACGCTTCCCGGCATCGGCACGGCGACGTTCGGCGCCATCCTCCTCTACCAGCTGCTGCGCGACCCGGCGGAGCGCCACGATGCCCTGGCCACGGCGGATTCCGGCGGGGATGCCGCCGATCTCGAGCCCGTGCCGGCCGCCGCCGTGCACTGAGGGCCTGCACATGCGGGGGTTGGACGAGATGCGTTCGATGCTGAACAGGCTGCGGGCCCGGCCCTGGCTCCCCGGGAGAAGGCGCGTTCTCCGGGTGGGCGCCGCGTTTGCCGGGCTGGTGGTGGGCTTGGAGCTGGTGCCGGAGCCGCGCGGGACGCGGATTCCGCCCCCGCCCGGCGCCGTGATGGCCGGCGAAGACTTCGCCGTCTCGCTGGTCGGCTGCCAGGACGAGCACGGGAACGGGGCGGCGACGCGCTCGTTCATCTGCGCGCTGGTGATCCGCAACACCGGGCCGGAGCGAAGCCACCTGCTGGTCGACGAGATCGCGCTCGGCAGGGACGGACGCGTGCTGGCGTCGTACGTGAGCGGGTTCCACACCAACGTCCTGCCCGGCCGTGCCGTGAAGCCGACCGTGCGCCTGGCGGGGATCGATCGGGCGCAAAACCCCGAGCAGCTGCAGGTCGTGGTGCGCGTGGTTGCACGGGAGCCGCACCGCGTGGTGCTCCCCTTTGCGTGGGGCGGGCCGGGAAAGCTTCCCTTGATCCCGTTCGATTTGGGAAAGTGACGCAGCGCGCCGCGACGGTCGCGACGACACATGCCTCGGCGATCCGGGGCAACGCGGAAACCTGATTCTTTCCAGGAGGCGAGATGGGCGTGACGGGGATCGGCGGATTCTTTTTCCGCGCGAAGGATCCAAAGGCGATGCAGGCCTGGTACGCCGAGCACCTGGGCGTGGGATCGGCGCCGTACGGCCAGTGGGATACGCAGGCGGGGCCCAGCGTGTTCGCGCCGTTCGCGGCCGACACGGACTACTTCGCCGCGGATCGCCAGTGGATGCTCAACCTGCGCGTGGACGACCTGGACGGCCTGTGCGACACGCTCCGCGCGGCGGGGATCGAGGTGATCACCAACCCGGAGTGGGACATGCCGGGCGTGGGCCGCTTCGCGCGCATCCACGACCCGGAGGGCAATCCCATCGAGCTGTGGCAGCCGGACGAGTCCACCTGAGAGGGTGCCGCCATACCAACCTTGGATGGAGGCCGAGGAGCGTCATCCTGAGGGAGCGCCGCGCGTAACCTGGACGCACACAGAACCTTGGCGCGACCGAAGGATCTTGTGTGCGAAACTCGAACGCGGCTTTCGTGCACGAGGGTCGCCGCAGAGTTTCGCGGGCAAGATCCTTCGTCGCCGCCAAAGATCAGGTTCGGGCAGGGACCACGCGGCGGCTCCTCAGCAACTGTGTTTCAGACGGTGGCCGCGATCGCCGGATTCCAAGGTGTATTCGTGCGCGCCATCGTGTTCAGGATCACGAGCAGCTTTCGAAGACACGCGATCATGGCAACCTTGAATGGCTTCCCT
>NZ_DASURI010000347.1:0-3580 GCF_036280135.1 Longimicrobium sp. | reverse complement strand
TGGGGGGCGCTCGGCGGACCGGCAGAACGTCCGCCGAGCCACCCGGACCTGAGTTGCACGAACGCTTCCGCCATCCGCATCCGCCACCCATCCCGTATCCCTTCCCGCCGGTCCGCGATCGTCAACAACCCCGCCGAATTCGCCCCACCGCGCCAACCCTGTCGCCCGGCACTCCCTGTGCGTACTTTGCGCGCCCATGAAGTACGCCAGCGCCGAAGACCGGCTGAACCCCGTTCCCCCCGAGGGCGCGGACGAGACGACGCTCGGCGGCTACACGGCCGTCCACGGGCGCGCAACCGCATTCCAGGGAATGGACGGCGAGCCGTACACGGCCGGCATCGAGACCGACGCGTCCGACGACCCCGACCACCCGTTCGCCGGGTACCTGGTCTTTATCCGCTGGGCGCAGACGGGCACCGCCATCATGGGCCACCTGGAAACGGGCGACCTGGTGGTGGCCGCGACGGAAGACGAGGCACGGGCAGCGCTCGAGGCGCTGCCCCTCCGCGAGGTCCGCGCCCTGCTGGACGAGGCCATCGCACGCAAGCGCGCCCAGGCGGACGCCTGAGGGCACACGCCCGCCCCGCGCGCCGACCGACATCACCCAACCGCACCGTATGCTCAAGACGAGCCTGCTCCGCCTGAGCGAGAGCAACACGGCCAAGAAGATCATCACCCGCGCCCCCCTGTCGCGCAGCTTCGCGCAGCGCTTCGTGGCCGGCGACACGCTGGACGAGGCCCTGCAGGCCGCGCGCGAGCTCAACGAGGCCGGGCTCACCGTCTCGCTGGACTTCCTGGGCGAGTCCGTGGCCAGCCGCGACGAGGCCGAGGCCGCCGCCAGGATGGCCGTGCGCATCCTGGAAAGCATCCAGCGCGAGGGGCTGCAGGCCAACCTGTCCATCAAGCCCACGCAGCTCGGCCTGGACATCGACGAGGCGTTCTGCCGCGGCAACGTGGAGACGGTGCTGCGGCGCGCCCGCGAGCTGGGCGACGGCGAGGGCGAGATCTTCGTCCGCCTGGACATGGAGTCCAGCGCGTACACGGAGCGCACCGTGACCCTGGTGGAGTCGCTGTGGGCGGACGGGTTCCGCAACGTGGGCACGGTGCTGCAGTCCATGCTGCGCCGCACCCCCGACGACCTGGAGCGGATGATTGCCCTGGACGCCCGTGTGCGGCTGGTGAAGGGCGCGTACCAGGAGCCGGAGTCCGTGGCCCATCCCGACAAGGCGGACGTGGACCGCGCCTACGTGGACGGGATGAAGCGCCTGCTGGAGGCCGGCCGCTACCCCGCCATCGCCACGCACGACGAGGCCGTCATCGACGCCGCCCGCCGCTTCGTGTGGGAGCGGGGCATCGACAAGAGCTCGTTCGAGTTCCAGATGCTGTACGGGGTGCGCCGCGACCTGCAGACGCGGCTGCGCGAGGAGGGCTACAACGTCCGCGTCTACGTCCCCTTCGGCGATTCGTGGTATCCGTACCTGATGCGCCGCCTGGCGGAGCGCCCGGCCAACGTGCTGTTCATGGCCGGCAGCATCGTCAAGGAGGCGCGCGGCGACGCGGGGCTGCGCAAGCCGGCCATGGCCGTGGGCGCGGGCATCGTGGCCGGCGTGGCGGCCGTCCTCTTCCTTCGCCGCCGCAAGTAGGGCATGGCCAGGATCCAGTACCGGGTGCACCTGCCGGATCCGCGCACGCACCTGGTGGCCGTGGAGATGGCCGCGCGGGACGTGCACGGCCCCGCGTCGCTCGTGATGCCGTCGTGGACGCCCGGCTCGTACCTCCTGCGCGAGTTCCCGCGCAACGTGGTGCAGTTCGAGGCGTTCGACGCGGACGGAACGCACGTCCCCTTTCGCAAGACGGACAAGGGCACCTGGCACATCGACGCTCCGGCGGACGGCACCCTGCGTGCGCGGTGGATCGTGAACGCCGACGAGCTCACCGTGCGCACGTCGCACGTGGACGGCACGCACGCGTCGCTCATCGGCAGCAGCGTCTTCATGTACGTGGACGGGCGCCAGGGCGAGCCGGCGGAGGTCGACGTGCTGGCGCCGGAGGGCTGGCGCGTCACCACGGCGCTGGAATCGCTCGGCGGCACGCGGTACCGCGCGGCGGACTTCGACGAGCTGGTGGATTCGCCGCTGGAGATCGGCACGCACCAGCTGGTGCAGTGGACGGTGGGGGGCGTGCCGCACCAGTACGCCATCTGGGGGCGCGGCAACCACGATCCGCACCGGCTGGCCAGGGACACCACGCGCATCGTCCTGGCGGAGCGCGAGATCTTCGGCACGCTGCCCTACCCCGCGTACACCTTCATCGTCCACCTGACGAGCGGCGGCGGGGGCGGGCTGGAGCACCGCAACTGCACGTCGCTGCTGGCGGACCGCTGGAGCTTTCGCGGCATGGGCTACGAGAGCTTTCTGGGCCTGGCGGCGCACGAGCTCTTTCACGCGTGGAACGGCAAGCGCATCCGCCCCGCAGCCCTGGGCCCGTTCGACTACACGCGGGAGAACTACACGCGGGACCTGTGGGTGGTGGAGGGCATCACCACCTACTACACGGACCTGCTGCTGCGCCGCGCGGGGATCATCCCCCAGCAGCGGTACCTGGAAAAGCTGGCGGACATGATCTCCCGGTTCCAGACACTGCCGGGCCGCGCCGTGCAGCCCCTGGCGGACTCGTCGTTCGACACCTGGATCAAGTTCTACCGGCCGGACGCCAACACGCCCAACGCCACCATCTCCTACTACCAGAAGGGCGCGCTGGTGGCCCTGCTGCTGGACCTGCGCATTCGCGCGGCGACGGAGAACGCGCGGTCGCTGGATGACCTGATGCGCCTGCTGTGGGAGCGGTACGGCGCGCCCGACGCCGGCTTTCCCGAGGGCGCCGTGGAGGACGCGGCGGCGGAGGTGGCCGGGACGGAGCTGCGCGGCTTCTTTGACCACGCGCTGCGATCGACGGGCGAGCTGGACTACGCCGGCGCCCTGGCCGCGGCGGGGCTGCAGCTGGTGCCCGTCCACGAGGCCGCGGCCGCCGCGCCGCCGCAGGGCGGGCAGACGCCGCGCGTCCCGGAGGAGTCGCGGACGGGCCTGACGCTCACGCGCACGGAGACGGGGCGCATCACCGTCACCAACGTGCTGGCGGGGTCGGCCGCGTGGCAGGCGGGCGTGAACGCGGGGGACGAGCTGGTGGCGCTGGACGGATTCCGCGTGCCGTCGCCCGAGTGGCTGAACCAGCGGCTGATGGAGTTCGAACGTGGCGTGCAGGTGCAGCTCACGGTCTTTCGCCGCGACGAGTTGCGGACGCTGATGCTGACGGTGGATCGCGCCCCGCCGCCGCGCTTTGTCGTGCGCCCCGCGCCGGACGCCACGCCCGCGCAGCAGGCCGTGCGGGCACACTGGCTGCGTTCCGTCGTCCCCGACGAGCCCCCGGCCGATGCCCCGGCGCCGGCTACCGGCGGCGCGCCGCAGCCCGCCCTCCGCGCGGAGCCCTGACAGCAGTTGCGGGATGGCCTGGAGTGTCTGTCCCCTGCCCGCGCTGTCATTTCGGAGAAAGGCGCCGTCTGGATCCATCCCCGGTGCTGGAT
>NZ_DASURI010000346.1:0-4335 GCF_036280135.1 Longimicrobium sp. | reverse complement strand
GGAGCAGAGGCAGCAGAGTACTTCATTCCGTGCCGAAATGGGTACTCTGCTGCCCCTGCTCCCTCTGCGTGAAAAGCAGTTCCCCTCCCGCGCGCGAAGCCCGGCCCTTGAAACGAAACGCCAGGGCGCACGTACATCGCTCCCCGTCAGGCTCCGAGAGTTGACGAAAGCGTGACGGCAGGCAAGGTTAGGCACCCTTTTCCTCAGAAACACCTGGAGCAGCGTAATGCCCCCATCCTCCCGAAAGATCCTCCTCGCCTCGTCCCTCCTGCTGGCCGCGGCGCCCGCCGCAACACATGCGCAGCGCGCGCCCACGGTGCCCATGGAGGTGTTCGGCGGTCGCCTGCAGCTCGCCGACGAGATCGGCGGGGGCGACGTGGATGTGGCCGGCGTGCTGGCCGGCATCGACGTGGGCGCGTACGCCGGTCTGCACGGCTTCTACTGGCGCGCCGTGGAAAGCGACCCCGTCGCCGCCGGCAACGTGCAGGCGTTCGGCGGCGAGGGTCAGGTCAACCTCAACGTGGGCAACGGCTTTACGCCCTTCCTCGTCGGCGGCGTGGCGCGGCTGGACTTCCTGGAGGCGGACGAGGACGGGGGCGAGACGCCGGACGACCGCACCATGCCCATCGTGGGCGCGGGCGTGCGGCTGGACGTGGGCCGCTTCGGGCTGCAGGGTGCCGTGCGCAGCTACGTGGCCGACGCGGACGCGGGCGACGAGGACGGCGGAAGCAACTGGGTGCACTCGCCCCTGTGGACGGTAGGCGCCGCCTTTCGCCTGGGGCGCACGGGCCGCGCGCCCCGCGTGGCGGCCGCGCCGCCGGCTGCCTCGGCCACGCGCGTGGTCCGTGGCGACACCGTGTACGTGGTGCGCGGCGACACGTCGTACCAGTCGGGCAACTTCGTCAGCATCCCCATCCCCCGCGAGGGCGAGATCTACCTTCGCTACGGCCCGGGCGAGGGATCGCGGGCGAACGGCGCGCAGGCCGCCGCGCCCGCCGTGGCCACGCCCCTGGACGACGCTGCGCTGGAGAACCTGCGCCGCCGCATCCTGGACGACATGGAGCCCCTGCTGCGCGGCATGCTGGCCGAGGAGCGCGCGGAGACGGTGGATATGGTGCGCCGCGAGCTGGCCGCCGTGTCGCCGAGCATGACGCCCGACGCCGAGGCGCGGCTGCTGGACCGCATCGACGCGCTCGTGGCCCTGCGCGTGCGCGACGAGCTCACGGCCGCGCGGCTCCTGGGCGACAGCGCCTACGCCGCGCGCCCGGCGCCGCCGGCGGAGGAGCGCTTCGTCCCGCGCTTCGGCGCGCTGCGGCCGTACATGGGCGGCAACCTGGACCGCCCGCGCCAGTTCGTGGCGGGCGTGCGGCTGGACCTGGGCCCGTTCGACGCGGCCCGTCCCGCCATCCGGCTGATCCCCGAGGCAGCGCTGGGCCTGGGGCAGGGCGGCGCGTCGGTGATGCTGGCGGGGAACGTGGCGTACGAGGCGGGCGGGATGGAGGTGCGGGGCACGCCCGTGCGGCCGTACGGCTACGTGGGCGCCGGATTCCTGTTCATCAACGACCCGCCCGTGAACCGGCCGGGTACGGAGGCCGTGGTGAACCTGGGCTACGGCTTTTCCATCCCCGTCCCCAACCGCAGTCACGGCGAGCTGTTCCTGGAGCACCAGGGCGTGGACCTGTTCGATCTGAACCGCGTGCTCGTGGGCCTGCGGTTCTGATCGGCGGATCGGCTCGGAGGCGAAGCGGATCGGCTCGGAGGCGAGGCGGATCGACGGAGACAAAGAGGAGGGGGAGGCGGTGGAGAGCGGAGAACCCGTCGCTGCGCGACGGGCGGCCCTCTCCCCCGACCGCCTTTTCGCTCGTTCCTCGCGACGGCGGTCGACCCCTCCCCCAACTTCGGGGGAGGGGTTGTTCGTTGGGACAGTGTTGCGTGGGGAGTCAGCCCCGTGCCGGGGCTGGGTTCTCCTCTCTCCGCGAGGAACGAGCGGAGAGAGGCCGGGAGAGGGACGAGTTGCTGCCGGCGAGAGTTGTCCGGATGCCCGAGGAGGGCCCTCCGCGGGCCGGCACACCCTCCGCCGACATGCAGGATCCGTGATCTCCCTTCCCCCACGCCGTTTGTGGGGGAAGGGCCGGGGATGGGGGGCGCTCAGCCCGTGCGACGAATCAAACCCTCATCCTCGATCCACGTCTTCCCGCACCCTTACCGCGTCAGCGACCGCACTTCTTCCAGACCCCGCGGGTCCCACTGGGGGCGCTGCGGGTTGTTGGCGATGTCGTAGACGAGGTAGAACACCATCCGCGAGATCCGCGTGGCCTTGTCGGTGTCGATCGTCTCCACCTCGTCCGACGGGCGGTGGTAATCCGCGTGCACGCCGCTGAAGAAGAAGATGGCCGGCACCTCCTTGCGGGCGAAGTTGAAGTGGTCGGAGCGAAAGAAGAAGCGCTGCTCCGGCCACATGTCGTCCGCCAGCGTCAGGTTGAGCTCCGGGTGCTCCGTGTTCAGCCGGTTGGTCACGTCGCCCAGCGTGCTGTAGTCCTTGCCGATGACCACCACGCTGTCCGCCGCGTTGCGCCCGATCATGTCCACGTTCACGTTGGCCACCGTCTGCGCCAGCGGCAGCGTGGGATGGTCGCTGTACCACTCCGACCCCAGCAGCCCCTTCTCCTCGCCGCTCACGTGGAGGAAGACGATGCTGCGCCGCGGCCGCACGCCCAGCTGCGACATGGCCTGCGCCACCTCCAGCAGCCCCGTGGTGCCGCTGGCGTCGTCGTCCGCGCCGTTGTAGATGCTGTCGCCGTCCACGGCCTCGCCCACGCCCAGGCCGTCCATGTGGGCGCTGAGCACCACGTACTCGTCGCGCAGCGCCGGGTCGCTGCCCGGCAGCACGGCCACCACGTTGGGCGCGCGGCCCTCGTCCAGCGTGCGCACCGGGAGCGCCGCCGTGGCCGTGGCGCCCGCCAGCGGCACGATGCGCGTCACGCCCTCGGCGCCGCGCCACTGCTCGTCCAGCGACAGCCCGCCCGCGCTGAACACGCGCCGCGCGGCGTCCTGCGTGACGAAGAACATGGGGTACGCCACCTGGCCGCCCAGCGTGCGCGACGGGGCCTGCGCCGTCTGCGCGTAACGCGCCACGCTGTCCGCCGTCCACGACGGGTCCAGCACGAAGACGACCGCCTGCGCGCCCGCGCGCTGCGCGGCATTGCGCAGGCGGGTGCGCTCCAGCCGCCAGTCGCGCGTGTACCGCCCGGGGATGGCCACGACGGCCAGCTGGCCGCGCAGGGATCCTTCCGCCAGCACGGCGTCCGCGCCGCGGCCGGCGTAGGCCAGCGCGGCGGACGAAAGGGGCTGCGCCGTGCCGCCGCTCGCGAAGAAGTCGCGGCCGTACGCCAGGCGCGTGGTCCCGCCCGCGCCGGCCACCTCCAGGCGGGCGCCGGCGGCATCCAGCTGGCGCAGGGGATACGGGTACCACTGCAGGAAGGAGTTGTTCTCCCCGCCCGCCGTAAAGCCCATCAGCTTGTACTGGTTCACCAGGTACTCGGCCGTGAGCTCCAGCTCCGGGCTGGGCGTGTTGCGGCCGCGCATGCGGTCCGAGGCCAGGAACTCGATGCGGGCAAAGACGTCCGCGGGGGTGATGGTGGCGACGGCCTGCGCGGGCGTGAGCCCGGCGGGCGCGCCGCCGGACGGCGCGGGGGCCGTGGCGGGTCCAGACGCGGGCGCCGCGCAGGCAGCGAGTGCCAGCGCGGCGCAGGATGCGGCGTACGTGCGCAACTTCATGGAGCGTGCTCCGTGGGGGTGTGGGGCGGGCCTGGACGGCCCGCCCGGGTCATCCCCCCGGAGCTACGCGCACGCGCGCGTCACAGCGAGGGGATCAGGGCCGGGAACGCGGCGGCCGGCTGCTGCCACCGCCGTCCGACGTAGACGAGCGGCCGCCGGACGACGACGGGGGCGGCGACGACTGCCGCTGGGGCTCCGCCGACCGCTGGGGCGGCGACTCACGCCGGGGCTCCGCCGAGCGCTGCGGGGGAGACTCGCGGCGCGGCTCGGCCGACCGGCTGCCGCCGCCCTCGCTGGGCGGACGGCGCTGGAACGTGGGCCGGTCGCGCTCGGGCTGCACGGGGCGGTCCTGCTGGCGCGGCCCGGCGTCGTCCTGCTGCGGGCGCGTGGTGCCCCGCGTGGTGGGCCGGTCGGCCGGGCCCGAGCGCGGCGCGCCGCGGTCCGTCGTCACCGAGCCCGTGGAGCCTTCGCCGCCGCGGGACGGGCGCCGCGTGCTGGGCGCCGCGCCGTCGCTGCCGCCGCTGGGCCGGCTATAGTCGCCGCGCCCCGTGTTGTCGG
>NZ_DASURI010000345.1:0-10682 GCF_036280135.1 Longimicrobium sp. | reverse complement strand
GGAAGACATCCGCCGTGAATGGTTGTAGAGAATCGCAGAGTAGACACACAGATGGAATTGTCAGATCATCCTTCGCCTAACTATCTAAAGTGATGCCGGATTTAGTCATAAGATAGTTCAAATCCAGGGATGATGCTGGTCCGTGGATTGCAGCGAAAAAACGTCATCCTTAAACCCGGAAATCGCGCCCGCGAAACCTTGTGCCGCGATGCCGGGTACTTAAATTGGAAGAAAAGCTTCCAATTGCAGGAACGGCACACGGCGCAGCAAGCCAGGAGATTGTCCAGGATGGAGCAGACCACGACCGAACTGCGGCAGGCGGAGGAGCTCTTGGGGGCCATGTTCACCGTGCCCAAGGAGCTGCGCCACATTGCCGAGCAGACTTTTGGGCAGCTGTTCGTCCCCACGGAGCTGGTGCACGAGGACGAGCACGAGGCCGACCTGGTCCTTCGCCCGGCGGGGGTGGGGCAGGTGCACGTGCACGCCGAACGTGAGCGCGACTGGTACCCCTTTCGCGTGACCCGCGTGGACGCCGTCACGAGCTGACCGCGCCCGCACCGAAGGACGAAACGGAGGAGGCCGGGTCACGCGGACCCGGCCTCCTCCGTTTTCTGCGTCCCACCCTTGGTCTCATTGCCTGCCCCCGTCCCGCCCCGCCCCGCGAGAGCGTCATCCTGAGGGAGCGCCGCGCGCAACCTGAACGCACGCAGAACCCTGGCGCGACCGAAGGATCTTGTGTGCGGGACTCGGAGGCGAATTCCGTGCACATAGGCTGCCGCAGAGTTTCGCGGGCAAGATCCTTCGTCGCCGCCACAGCCCTCGTCTCGTCAGGATCGCGCGGCGGCTCCTCAGGATGACGCGTGTCGCGGGGGATGCATCGTGGAGGATGCCCCCTGTAGACGACGCATCGGCCGATGACACCCCGCGTTTAGCGTGTGGCTCCAGGCTTACGCCGCGCGGGCGATGCGCTCCAGCGCGTGGCGGTGATGCGGAAAGCCCTCCTCCACCCCGCGGCCGATGGCGACGATCGCGGGGATGCGCACGTGCGCGGGCAGCCCCAGCACCCGCTTGACGGCGTCCGCGTCAAAACCGGCCATGGGCGACGTCTGGTATCCGTGCGCCTGGGCCGTCAGCAGCAGGTAGCCCAGCGCGATGTTGCCCTGCTCCGCGCCCCAGGCCTCGCGCTCCGCCTCCGTCTTGGCGGCGAACGGGCGCAGGATGCCCTCGCGGGCCGACGCGCGCTGCACGGCGTCCATCCCCGGGTGCAGCACCTCGTCCACGTGCTCCAGCGTGTCGCGCATGTCCGTGTACAGCACGATCACGGCGGGCGCGCCGCGCACTTGGCGCTGGTTGAACGCCGCGCCGGCCAGCGCGTCCTTGACCTCCGGCGTCTCCACGACGACAAAGCGCCAGGGCTGCAGGTTGAACGCGGACGGTGCCAGGCCGGTCACGCGCAGGATCTCGTCCAGGTCCTCGCGGGGTATGGGCTCCGGCGCGTACGCGCGGATGGAGCGGCGCTGCTCGGCGGCCTCGCGAACGGTCAGCAGGTCGGTGGCGTACATGAGGACGTCCTTTCGATGCGGATTGCGTCGAAACGGAATTTGTTTCGACGCTCATTTTTCGCGAGAGATCCCGCCGTCGATGATCCCATCGCCCGGCGGGCATCCAGTCCCTCGATTGCTGCAATCAATATAATCGTTGCAACGCACATCTTCAACCCCTTCGGCGTTCAGGAGGCGGATCGGGCCCGGAAAAATCACGCGCGACTTGCGTTCGCTGCGCCGCGGCGGCCATCTTCCGCGGACCGTACGCCCACACCGCCGCATCGACGGATCGCACCTGGATCCGCCGGCGCGCCCCACCCTGGCCCCACGATCGTGCGCAAGATCGATCCGCGGAACTTTCAGCGTGCCACGCGCACGACCACCAAGGAGATCAACCGCCAGATCGTCCTGAACCTGGTGCGCGAGTACCAGCCCATCAGCCGGGCCGACCTGGCGCGGCGGATGGAGGTGGCGCGCGCCATCGTGAGCCCGCTGGTGAACGAGCTCATCGAGCAGGGGCTCATCTACGAGGGCGAGGCGGGCACCTCGCGCCGGGGCCGCAAGCCCACGCTGCTGCACGTGCGCGCGCACGACCGGCTGGCCGTGGCCGTGGACGCGCGGGTGAGCGAGACGCACGTGATGCTGGCGGACTTCAGCGGCCAGGAGCTCGCCGTGGAGGTGCTGCGGACCCCCTCCACCCCCCAGGCGCTGGTGGCGGACCTGGCCGCGTGCATCGGCCGGCTGCTGGAGGAGAACGCGGCCGTGGGCTCGTGCCAGGGAATCGGCCTGGCCGTGCCGGGGATGGTGGATCACCAGACGGGGCGCCTGCTCAACGCGCCGTCGCTGGGCTGGCGCGACGTGGAGCTGCGCGAGCCGCTGGCGCGCGCCACGGGCATTCCCGTGCACATCGACCGCGACGCCGTGGCCTGCGCCCTGGCGCAGATGTGGATGGGCCGCGACGCCGGCGAGCAGCTGGACAGCTTTGCGTACGTCACCATCAGCGACGGCGTGGGCGCGGGGCTGGTGATCAACGGTCACCTGGTGCGGGGCCACCGCGACGCGGCCGGCGAGTTCGGGCACATCCCGCTCACGCTGGACGGCCCCGCGTGCAGCTGCGGCAGCCGCGGATGCTGGGAGGCGTACACCTGCAACCCCGCCACCGTGGCGCGCTACCTGGGCCGCGAGCTGGCCACGCGCGAAAGCTACGCGCAGGTCGCCGCCAGCGGCGTGAGCGTGCGCGACGTCATCACCCGGGCGCGCGCGGGCGAGCCGGCGGCGCGGACGGCGCTGGAGGCCAGCGGGCGGTTCATCGGGCTGGGGCTGGCGGCCATCGTCAACGCGCTCAACCCCGGCCGCATCATCGTGGGGGGCGAGATCGCGGGCGCGTGGGACCTCATCGGCCGCGACGTGGTGGCGGCCATGGCCGAGCGCACGCTCACGCAGGGCAGCGCCGCCACCCCCGTGATCCCCGAGCCGGGGGACGAGCAGGCGCGCCTGCGTGGTGCCGCGGCCCTCGTGGTGGCGCCCATGTTCGCCGCGCCCGACATCGGCTGAAGAACGCCAGGAGGGACGGGCCGCTCGGCCCGTCCTTTCTCTCGCACGATTATATTCCTTGACAAGCATATTCCTGTTCGCGCATATTCAATTCCATGATCGAGACGTTCGCTGCTCTTGCCGAGCCAAACCGCTTTCGCATCGTCGAGCTCCTGCGCGCCGGGCCTCGCCCGGTCAACGAGATCGGCGAGCGCCTTCGGCTCAACCAGCCGCAGGTGTCCAAGCACCTGCGCGTGCTGCGGGAGACGGGAATCGTGGACGTGCAGCCGCGCGCGCAGCAGCGGCTGTACGCGCTGCGGCCGGAATCGCTTCGCCAGCTGCACGAGTGGGTGGAGCGCTATCGCGAGCTCTGGGACGCGCGCTTCGCGGACCTGGACGAGCTCATCGAGGAACTCAAGGCACAGGAGAAGTCCGATGGCCGCACCGACCCCTGAAGCCGCGCGCAACCAGACCACCATGGAGCTGCGGGGCGACCGCGAGATCGTGATCGCGCGCACGTTCAACGGCCCGGCGCGCACCGTGTTCGACGCGTGGACGCGCGCGGACCTCGTGCGCCGCTGGTGGGCGCCGCGGTCGCTGGGCGTGTCGCTCGTGAGCTGCGACGCGGACGTGCGCGTGGGCGGCGGATACCGCTACGTGCTGCAGGCCCGGGAGGGTGAGCCGTTCGCGTTCTCCGGCCGGTACACGGAGGTCACGCCCAGCACGCGCCTGGTGTACACGCAGGTGTTCGAGCCCATGGCCGATGCCGGCGAGGCGGTGATCACGGTGACGTTCGAGGAGGACGGCGGCCGCACGCACATGGTGTCGCGCGAGCGCTACCCCTCGCCCCAGGCGCGCGACGGCGCCATCGCGTCGGGGATGGAGGTGGGCATGCGCGAGACGATGGACCAGCTGGACGAGCTCGTCGAGTCCCTTTCCTGACCCCATGCCGCCCTATGCACGCGAGCCGCGGAAGGGCACCCTGCCCCTCCGCGGCCCGTCCTTCTTGTTGATGACGCCGTGGCGCTCAGGCCGCCGCTTCGCCCCGGATCTCGCGCAGAATCGCCGATCGCTCTTCCTCGGACGGGATGTGGCGCGCGAGGACTTCGGCCGTCGTTTCCAGGATGCGCTCGGAGAACAGCCGTGCCGCGTCCTGCCGCAGCCCCTGGCCGATGTAGAACTTGAGCAGTTCCTCCGCTGACATGTCCCGCGTAGTCGCCACCCGCCGCACCAGGTCCATCGTCTGGACCGGGATGGGCAGCGTCACCGGTTCCGCGGCGCGCGGCCGGATGCGGATGTTCGTAATCTCCTCAGGATCGCGCATAGAGCTTCCTTTCCCCACGGGTGGCGGTACGGGCCGAGATGATACGCGTGGCGCTGAACCGTTCCGTGTGCACGACCAGCAAGAGCCGCTGCGACAACGAGTACCCGATCATCAGCGCCCGGTCTTCTCCACCGACGGACGCATCACCCGCCAGGCAGAATGGGTCGAAGAAAACCTCGACGGCCTCTTCAAACGTCACGCCGTGTTTCTCGACGTTGGTACGGGCCTTTGCCTCGTCCCACTCGAAGCTGACACCCTGAAGCCTGTACGTGATGTCCATCGACAGAGGATAGGCAAGCGCGCCCGCGAGGTCAACCACCCGCATCATCGCGCGGGACGCAGACAGCCCATGTCCCTGCCCTGAAGACGAAACGCCTCGCGCCGGGCGCGGAGCCGCGTCGTGGCGTGAGGCGTTTGCAGTACTGCTGCCTCTGCTCCCTCTGCGTGAGAAAGCAGTTGGGTGTTGCTCACGGAGGCAGCGTGGCGGCGAGCTCGTCGCGGATGTCGAAGTCCGGCCCTAGCTGCACGCGCAGAACCGACAGCAGGTGCCTGGCCGCGCGGGCAAAGCGATCGTGCTCCTCCTCCGTCCACAGCGACGGCCCGGCGGGGCACTCCCAGTCCACGCTGGTATCGTACCAGTCCACCAGCTGCGCGATGCGCTCGCGCGTGGCGCGCGGAAGGGGAAGCTCGCGTGCCGCAATGGGATAGCCGAACCGCTCGCGGGCCGCCGAACAGGCGGACCACAGGCAGATGCCCGAGCCTGGATCAAAGAAGTAGCGCACGGCGTAGCGCGCCATCGGCATCCTCGCCGGTTGGTCCACGCGAGTACGGCTATGAAGTGCGGTGGTTGATACGGATTGATGATGCAGTCTGCGCGCCCAAGGGGTCCCCGCGCAAGGCTGTCGTCCGGCCCGAGCCTGCGCGGCCGCGCGCGCCCCGCCAGTCGGCCACTCCCAATCCGCCAGATGCCACGTCATCCGGCGAAAACGACGCGCCGCCCGCCCCACCGGCCGGCGGGACGAGCGGCGGTAGACGAGCGCCGGCGACGTCCCGCTCAGGCCACCTTGGGCGCGGCGAACTTGCGCGCCACCAGCAGGGCCGTGGCCCCGCGCAGCCGCGGCGACTCGCTCTGCAGGGGCGCGGCGGCCACCGGCGTGGCCGCGGCGGCGGCCGTGAGCGTGCGCTCGCGCATCCGCTGCGACACGATGTCCTGGATGAGGTCCCACGCCGCCGTGATCTCGCCGCCCACCAGGATGCGCGCCGGGCTCAGCGCCGTGACAATGCCGGCCAGGCCCAGCCCCAGGTAGTGCGCCGTCTCTTCCAGCGCGCCGCGGGCCCGCGCGTCGCCGGCGCGCACGCGGGCGATGAGGTCCTCCATGGTGAACCCGCTCATCCGCAGCCGCTCGCGGCCCTCGGGCACGCTGGCGTCCAGGGCAAAGTAGCGGGCCATGGTGGCCACGTTGCTGGTGTACGCCTCCCAGCAGCCGCGCAGTCCGCACATGCAGCGGGGGCCGTCCAGCGAAAGCGGCAGGTGGCCGAACTCGCCCGCCGTGTCGCCGTGGCCGCGGAACACCTCGCCGTCCTCCACCACGCCCACACCAATGCCGTCCGACACGGTGACGTAGACAAAGTTGTCGGGCTCGCCACCGCCGAACGGGGGCAGCCACATGTGGGCCAGGGCGCAGGCGATGGGCGCGTTCTCGATGAACACACGCAGCCCCGTCCCCGCCGCCAGCTTCTCCCGGATCTCCACGCCGCGCCAGCCCAGCTGCGGCGAGTTGAGGATCTGCCCCGTGCGGCGGTGGATCATCCCCGGCACCACGATGCCGATGCCCTCGCACTCCGAGATGCCGTGGCTGTCCAGCAGGCGCGTTACGTGGCGCGAAAGCTCCGCCACGAGCATGTCGGGGTCCAGCTCCGTGGGAAACGACTCCAGGGCGAGCTGCCGCCCGTCCAGGTCCGTGAGCGCCACGTACGTGCGGGCGAACCGCACGTCGACGGCGATGGCGAACTGGTCGCGCGTGCGCACGTGCAGCAGGGTGGGCTTGCGGCCGCGGGGCGCGTTGGCGACGGCGCCCTCGAACAGCACGCCGTCCTGGATGAGCCCCTCCACCAGCTGGGTGATCATCCCGCGGCCCACGTGCATGCGGCGCGCGAGGTCCGCGCGCGAAAGCGGCTGGTGCTCGCGCACCAGGTTCAGCACGATCTTGCGGTTGATCTCCCGCGGCGTGGATCGCGTCGCACGCCGGAACTGCCCCGTGTTGATCTTGCGCATCGGCGGATCCCCTTTTGCCTGCCGGCAGTTACGCCACCTGCGTCCCCGTGGCGTCGAGCTCCTCCGCGGCGCCTACGCCGAATTCGGAAGCAACTCTTACAATTTCGTTCCGACCGCCGGATTGCACAACCCTTTCGGGCCACGTGCCCGCCTCCCGGCCACGTGCTCCCGGGACGGATTGGAGGATAGGCGCAGTTTCTGAAGAAAGCAAGTGATTTCATTGTACCATTTACGCGAAGCCGCTTTGTGCAGATTCTTAACTTTAGATTCTAAACGTAGCAAATCCAAACGCCTTTACGACTCGCTCCTGTCCGAGGCCGCGCGGGCACCGATCCGGGGCCGCGCCAGGCGGGGCATCGGGCGGCGGAGCCGCGTCTTTGGCGGGGTCCGTCACAAACGCGAGAAAGCCCCGCGACCCGCGCGAGGCTTTCTCTCTGTATCGGCCCACCGCCACGATGGGTTTAGTGGATGCGGATTGGAATCCGGCGTACCCGGCGCCCCAGTCACAGCGAATGAGTTCGCGGCTCCGACAACGTGATGTCGGCCTGTGCCGACCGTTCGTTCCGCACGCCGTCCTTGTGCACAACGGCAGCGTTCGAACCGTCGAACGGCCTGCCACGGTGTACATGGCTCGCCTGTGCTGGGGCAGTCCGCGCAGGCGGACTTCGCGACTTTCCAGCGGCGAATTCATTCGCTCCGGCGCGGGGCCGGCCCTCACCGGATCCGATCCGCACCGGCATCACCCACTCCGGCGCGGGGCCGGCCCTCACCAGATCCGATCTGCATCGGCATCAACCACTTGGGCTCGGGGCCGGATCTCACCGGATCCGATCCGCATCGGCATCACCCACTCCGGCTGGCGGACGGCCCTCGCCGGATCCGATCCGCACCGACATCACCCACTCCGGCTCGGGGCCGGACCTCGCCGGATCCGATCCGCATCGGCATCACCCACTTCGGCCGGCGGACGGGCCTTACCGGATCAGATCCGCACCGGCATCACCCACTTCGGCTCGGGGCCGGACCTTACGGGATCCGATCCGCATCGGCATCACCCACTCGGCTCGGGGCCGGACCTTACCGGATCAGATCCGCATCGGCATCACCCACTCCGGCTGGCGGGCGGGCCTTACCGGATCCGATCCGCATCGGCTCTACCGCGCCGCGGCCGCGCCTGCCCGGCGCTTGCGGTCGCGGACGGCGCCGGCCGTTCCGCCGCCGTCCGGGCCAAAGCGCGCGCGGCGGCCCCGCCAGGCGCGCAGGCGGCGCAGGCTCAGCGACAGGCCCGTCCACACCAGCACGGCCGCACCCAGCGACACCAGCCCGGCGATCGTCTGCCCCACGATCCCCAGCACCTCGCCCGTGTGGGCAAAGCGCAGGATGGAGCGCATCCGCCGCCCCAGCGTGCCCGCGCCGAACGGCTCCCACTTCACCTCCGCGCCCGTCGCGCGGTCCAGCGTGAGCGAGGCGCGCTTTTGCGGCTGCCCGCCCGTCCCCCGGTCGATGTTGAAGACTACGGGTGCGTCCGCCGACTTGGGGAGGGTCAGCGAGATGGTGCGCCAGCCGTCCACGCGGCCGCGCGCCGTCGCCAGCAGGGGGTCGATGCCGGCCAGCACGTCGCCGCCCCCGCCGCCGCGTCCTTCCCCGCCCTCGCGCGCGCCGCCGCCTTCACGTCCGCCACCTTCACGACCACCACCTTCACGACCACCCTCGCGCCCGCCGCGCTCGCCCGCCGCGCCCGCACGCCCCGCCTGGGCCTGCGGACCACCGGGCCCACCGCCGGGCCCGGACTGCGCCGGCGGCTCCTCGCCCGCCAGGCGGTAGACCAGGTTGCTGGCCCACGGATAGGAGATGACGACGGCCGACGCCACGATGATCAGCAGCGGCACGAACGACCACAGGCCGATGACGTTGTGCCAGTTGAAGTCGCGCGCCTTGGCGCGCAGCCCGCGGCGGAACAGCGTCACGCTGCGGAACGCCTCGCGCGTCCACGTGCGCGGCCACCACAGGTAAAACCCGCTCAGCACCAGGAACAGGAAACCCAGGTTGGACGCGCCCGTGATCATCTTGCCGCGGTCGCGCCCGTCGCCGGACTGGGCCAGCCAGCGGTGCCAGTCCGTCACCTTGCGAAAGAAGGCCCGCATGGTCGTGGCGCCCTGGCCCAGCACGGCGCCCGTGTACGGGTCGGCGTAGATCGTCTTCTCGCGCCCGTACGCCACGCGCACGGGCCGGTTCTCGCCCGCCAGCCAGCTGATCTGCGTGGGCGTGCCCGTCTCCGCCTGCCCCACGCGCCGCATCAGCTCGTCCACGGCGAGCGGCCGGGCGCCGGGCGCGGGAGCCGGCACCTGCACGGCCCGCGCATCGGCCCAGGCCAGCATCTGCTTTTCGTACGTCAGCAGCACGCCCGTGACGGACATGATCAGCACCACCAGCGCGACGGCCACGCCGGTCACCAGGTGGCACCAGAAGAGGATCTTACGGAACAGGCGCATGGGAGTGCGTCAGAGAGAGCGAATGAGAATCACTCTCAATCTGTCGTCGCTCGAACACCCGCGCCAGAGGGCGGCGCATCTTTTCGCGCGCGGGGAGTGTACGACCCTCCGTGCCCACGCTGCGCGGCACCCCGTCCGACTTGCCTTGAATGTCCCCATGGATACGTATACACTGTTCTCGCACGACGAATCACGTGCGAAACAAAAGGTGCAATCTTGGGGTTTAAATGCGGGAAAGGTGATGTTATACTTCTATCAGCGTCGGACCAGCGGCACGTCGGCCCCGGCCGTTGCGCGCTCCCCCCGGGGAGCGCATCCCACAAAAAAGACATGGCAACGGCCTGTACGGCCCCGCCTGGCACAACGGCCAGGATGGGGCCGTTTGCGTTGCCAGGGAAAGGAGGTACCCGTGCACGCTCCAGGACCCGCCGCGGACCCGTCCGCGGATTCGCTTCGCCTGCTGCGGCTGGCGGCCAGCTGCCCCCGGTGCGGCTCGCGCCCCGCCGTTCGCGTCACGCAGGCCGTGGTGCAGGCCATGGCCCGCCACCAGCCGGAGAGCCGGATGGCCACGTACCAGTGCCACCGCCGCCGCTGCGGCGCCATCTTCGACATCCCAGCCCGGGCCTTTCAGCAGGCCTCCTGAGCCAGCGGGGATTGACGGCGGGCGGCGGCTCCCGTTACCCTCGAAGGAGGAACACCTGAGACCGGGTCCGCGAGGCCCCTCGCTCGGCACAGCGCCGGGCGAGGGGCCTTTTTGCATTCGCGGCGGGCCCGGCCCCGGCGGACGGGGCGCGCGGACACGGATCCGCGCGCCGGACCCACTGACACACGAGGACCCCATGTTTTCCCTGATCATCCAGGGCGTGCCTCCGTCCACGGCCGGCCTGCCGGACGGGGCCACGCTTCCCGCCGCCGCGGACCCCACGCTGGAGACGGTGGGGATCGCGCTGCTGGCGTACGGGCTGGTGCAGCTGCTGTCCCGCGTGCTGGACAAGCTGCTGGCCGCCCGCGCGGCCGAGACGCCGGCGCCCGGCCCCGCACCCAGCTTTCGCGCGGAGGACCGCAAGCGCCTGGAAAAGATGTTCGAGATGATGACGGCGGACCGCGAGCGGATGCAGCGCATTGCCGAGAGCGTGGACGAGATCCACGAGCAGACGCGCTGGCTGGCCGAGCAGCGCGCGCGCACGGACCCGGTGGACGGGCAGCCCGCATGGAACTGCCGCGCGCGGGGGATGCTGGACCAGCTCAACACGCAGCAGCGGCTGGTGGGCCAGGCGCTGGACGAGCTGCGCAGCCTGAACCGGCAGAACGAGACGGTGATGCGCCGGCTGCATTCCGTGTGGCGCCGGGTGAGCCGGTGGAGGAGGGACTGATTGAGTGCGAAAGTGCGAAAGTGCGAAAGTGCGAAAGTGCGAAAGTGCGAAAGTGCGAAAGTGCGAAAGTGCGGAAGTGCGGAAGTGCGGAAGTGCGGAAGTGCGGAAAGTAGAGGATGCGGATCGCGCTCCCGGCAGAAG